>JAGGSW010000145.1 GCA_021158895.1 Candidatus Odinarchaeota archaeon
TTGTTACACATCATTGTAAGATACTACAATGATGTGTAACAAATTACATAAGATGGTGATAATATGATATCATCAAAGGAAATTGCTTTGACAGCATCCTTTGCAGCACTCTATGTCATTATTTCATTTTTACCAGGCATACCCGTTATAGGCCTACCAACATTAAGTATACAACTCGAAGCCTCCATCGCGTCTGTTTTTGGAATCGTTCTTGGCCCATACCTCGGCGCTTTAGCCGCTTTTCTAGGCACTGTTATAGCTTGGCTTTTGCCACCGGGCTCGGGTAGCCCCTTTGGATTACCGTTTCTGCTTAATCCAGCCATTAACGCATTTGTTGTTGGCCTTGTTTATACAGGTAAGTGGAAAAGAGGGTTTGCCGTTTTTGCAGCAATTATTACAGCTTTTATATTTCTCCCGCCGAGTCAACCCCTTACAAAGTACTATTATGTTGCAGTGCTAGCAAACTGGGACAAAGCAATTGCTTTACTAATGGTTTTTCCGGTAGCTTATCTCATGAAAAGGGACGATTTGCCCCCTACGTTAACATTTGTTCTATACTTTCTCTTAGGCTTTATTGGGAATCAAGCTGACGGTGCACTTGGAAACGCCATATTTGCTATGCCTATTGTTTATAATGGAATCTGGCAATTAACAACAGATGCTGTAAGATATTTGTTCATTGTTAGCCCCTTCTACTATCCAATAGCACGTCTAATTGCAGCAATCATCGTGGCGATCATAGCCATGCCCTTGGTTGAAGCATTAAAAAACATTGGTTGGCATTTCCCTAAGGATACCTCTAAAATATAGAACTATGTCGACATACGTCCAAAAATTAAATTCATTTTTGTTAACCTAGTAGGTATTAATTTTTGCAGATCAAACATCCATAAACTTAAAAATTGATGAAAAAGTTACTAAAGCATAAATATTAAATGCTTTTTAAAATCTTCATTCTATACACATTAGAGGGGCGCTTAGGATATGACAAAGATGATAAAGGCTCGCGAAGGAGACTTCGTTGAAACATTTGAAGGTTTAATATTTGATGTAAAGGGGCTTGTTCACCCTCCCGATAGAGTAATAGCCTATGTCCGTTACGTTCCAAGTAAGAAGGGGAAAAGGAAAAGGAGAAATGGCAGATTTTACGAAAAAATTTATTCTCTTGATGAAAGAAACAAGTTTTTGTCCGAAAATTATCCTGAATATATTTACTTTGATCCTATTTTTAATCAATTATTGGAAGGTGTACCTATAAAAAAGGTATACAAACATTATAAACCTGAAGAAAAATTACGTGAAATGCGTCTGAAATCCCAAAATCTTGCTGGGATAGAAAAAGTTGCCTTTGAGTTCGCTAAATTATTGAAAGAAAAAGCCGGGATCCCTTGGACGAAGATTGGAATTTCAGGATCTCTTCTTGTAGATTTGTACAATGAAAACTCCGACATAGATATAATTATTTATGGAACATCAAACGGTATGAAGGTTTATGAAGTTTTAAAAAAACTTGTTTCACTTGGGACTTCTATCAAGAGTTACGATGAAAATGGTTTAAAGAAACTTTATAAATTTAGAGTTAAGAATACTGAGGTTTCCTTTGAACAATTTGCCAAAATAGAGGAAAGAAAAATCATGCAGGGTGAATTTAAGGGGGTAGATTATTTTCTTAGGTTTGTTAAAGACTGGTATGAAATCGCGGAGAACTACGGTGAAAAAATTTATATTCCCATTGGGAGGGCGAGGATAAAAGCACAAATCATTAATGTTGATGAGGCTATTTTTACACCTTGTAGATATCTGATAGATGATGTTTCATTTTTACAGGGTAATTTAGTCTACCCGTTAACGGAAATTGCTTCTTTCAGAGGCAGATTTTGTGAACAGGCCCGTGTGGGTGAACACGTCATTGCGCAAGGAACTGTAGAGAAAATTCTTCAGCCAAATGATAACGTTCATCATTATAGGTTAATTCTGGGTGGAAATCCCGAAGACTTCATGATATTGGCGGAGGATGATCAATGAGAAGTTTTAGAGATAGAGACTACCTATTAACGAAAGAGGGGTTGTTTTTTGCAGTTGTCGGCAATCTTCACCCTGGTGATAAGGTCATTGCGTATTTAAAATACGTACCAGATGAAGCTGGCTCTTGGGGTCATGGGAAAGAGAAATTTAAGCGCGTATTGAAGCATTACACTATACCCTCTCTTAAAGAAACCTTTGGATTACTAAAGGAAAAATATCCACACTATTTACACAAAGACTCAGTCTTAAATATAGTTATGTCTTTTGTTCCAGTTAAGTACATTAAGAAACACTTTAAACCGGAGGAAAGATTAAAAGAGATTTTGAATACTTCGGATCGAGATGAACTCGAACAAAGGGTCGTAGAACTTGTTAAATTAATTTCAAAGGAAAGTAATGTTTCTTTGAGTTCTTTTGGTGTTACGGGGTCGATTCTCATTAATATTCATCGAGTCGAATTCTCTGATATAGACTTAATAGTTTACGGAAAGGACAATAGTTACAAGGTCAAAGAGGCGCTGCTGAGCCTTTATCAAAGTTCTAATTCTAATGTAAGAAAATTTTCGAAACGGGAATTTGAAGAATGGTGTACCAAAGTATCCAGTCTTTATCGCCTTAAATTGAACGATGCAAGAAAAATTTGCGAAAGAAAATGGAATCGAGGAGTTTTCGGTGGAACCCTGTTTTCTGTGCATCCAGTAAAAACAGAAAAAGAATTTTCTGATACCTATGATACCTACATCTTTCAACCAATTGGTATTGTAAAGATTAGAGCTACTGTGATAAATGCGGAAAACTCCATATTTAACCCGGCAATATATAAAATTAACCAAGTCGAAGTGATGGAAGGCCCAAAGATTGGCAGTCATGTAAAAGAAGTTGTCACTTACGAGGGACTTTACAGCGATATAGCTAAAGAAAGAGAAAAAATTGAAGTGAGGGGAAAGTTAGAAAAAGTCATTAATAAAGCACTTGGAACACGTTATTACCGAATACTTGTTGGCTCTCCTGAAGCCGATGGCTTAGACTATTTAAGACTGGTTTAGACTACGAATTTTCCGTTTAAATGACGTCTTTTAAATGTATCTTGTATGGTCCAAGCTTTCCCCCATAGTTTGCAGCTGTGATCCTTTTAACTCCTTCAACACTTGCAGCAGCTTTAATTCCAACTGCCATAGCTTCTTTAATATCATCTACAGTTAAACCATTTATAACTATCTCATATACGCTGTTAACATCTTTTGGCAACGCTGTTTCTGGTACCTTATCTTTTAATGTTGGGCAGAAGAAGTGATTGGTTGATGCAGGTAACTTATATTTAAGTGACCCAACTTTTGATCCTGATCTACAGATCCCTCCTGGGAATGTAAGTACTACCCTAGCTGTACTCTTTTTAATAGCTTCAACTGCTTCTTCTGCTGCTTTTAGACCAGAAGATCTATCCTTAGCTAAGATAAGGAAGTTTCCTCCAGCGATTGCGGGTTTCACGCCAAAGAGATTTTCAATGATAAATTCCCCTTCCATAACTGGTATTCTCCAAACATCCCTTCCATTTAATTTATCTCGTACTTCAAACCCATCTCCAAATTTCCTTATAGCTGGGCCTATCTTTACTTTTCGTTTAGCTTCTGGTAACGCGTCAAAAGCTGCCGTGGTTGGGCATGTAAGAATGCATTGACCTATTCTAAATATCATTTGAACTTTAAGTTCTAACCTGGTTCGATGATATATTTGAATTATAGCTCCAACTCTTCCGTCGGGTGTTTCGTCAGGTGGAACGATTCTCTCTATGCCAGCCTCCGCGGGGGACATAATGATTGATGTACCGAATCCCGTTGCTGCTTGAGCTGCGGTCAGTGCCCATTTTTCATTATCAGCGGTTATAAGTATTCTTGAAGCCCACATTGGGAACATTTCTGCAAAGGTGTCTTCAATCTCTACATCACCAATATGTAGCACGTTATATCCCTCCTCTTGTACCTTATATTCTTCTTAATTTTAAGTTTTTAGTCACCACGCCATATTTCATTTTCTAACTATCGTTACGGTCATCTTAACATTCCTTTAAAAT
>JAGGSW010000120.1 GCA_021158895.1 Candidatus Odinarchaeota archaeon
TCTTAAGAATACCATTTTTATAGCTGAATAAGGTATTCTTAATGTAAACGGTCTTCTTAGTAATTTCAGGCCTTGATTTCGCTTTTCCTCTGTTATGAAGCTTGATCCATCCCTTAACTAATCCCGTGACTGAGTTTATGGCCGAATCAATATAGTGTTTAGAATACTTCCACTCTTTCAGCAATCTATCTCTGAGCTCCCTTCTGTCTTCTTTCTTAAACTTTAAGTGGGCTTTTCCTCTTTGAGAATAAACGATGTGAGAAAATACTTCTTTTAGTGTCTTCTTTTTCACTTCAAAATATGCATTTATTAGATCTTTTGGAGACTCGATAGGAATGCTGTAAGCTTTAATCGCTTCCTCCTTCAAGTATCTTCCTCACCTCGCTCTCGGGAATCCTATATCTCCCGCTTGGAAGCTTTATCGCTTTAATCTTACCTTCCTTAATCCATTTAACTACGGTGTGCCTATCAACTCCAAGAATCTCAGCAACCTCACCGCTCCTCAACAATCTCTCCCTTCTCACCATACACACCACAAACACCAAAACAACAAAACAAATATGTAAATCTATCCAATCCGCAACAGTTACGCTAGGCAAACTTCTTGTTAGAAGATTCCCCGATGGTAGTTTTGTGGCTGGTGTCATTGTCGAAGTTGAAGCTTATCGGGGTGAAAATGACCCTGCTAGTCACGCCTCGTATGACAGTTAAATTTTTCATCGGCATTGATAGGTGTTTGTAGATTTTAAGTACCTTATCGCTAAAAGGTATGCGGAAGTCGTGTGAATGTCCAATCCCAATTTCTTGCTTAGGGGGATAGCATCTACTGATGTATAAGCTGGATTTATCTGTATGAAGATTCCATTCCTCTTCTTAACCATAATTTCAGCATGTCTCAGCAACTCTGCATAGGCAAATTTAGATACCTTCCTACTAGTACTTCTTGTCTTCATCTTTTTCTTAGGAATCTTCCTAATTCTTTCAAAGATAAAGTACTTCACGTTATGGTAACATGCATAGTCAATCAGCTCTGAGAGAGTTTTTAGTCTTAGGTCTTTTGCTTTGCTTTTAGGGAAACCAGCTAGTGTTACCTCTGGGAAATGCTTTGTTTTCACATCTCTTATCTGTCCATTAAAATCCATAATTACCATGCATACCCTATCGGGGTTTATATCGAAACCAGCCATTAGATGTGCTTTAGTACTTACTCTGACCTTAGCAGTATGTTTAGCGTAAAGCTCTAACGGTATGTGAAGATATAAGTAGTATTTCTTTTTTCGCAAAACCACACTAGCAGAATATGGGATATCGCTCTCTGTTAACTCGATGAGTTCTTCTACAATCGGGATATTCCTTGAACCAAACTTGACTCCCATCTCTATCCATTCATGCCTTCCATCTGCATGAGGTATTTTGATTAGGACTTTATCAACCGATACCAGTCTAATATTTCTATTTCCCTTTTCACACCCCTTACCAATACTGTATAGCTGTGGTTTTTTAAGGTCTAATCTCTCTTGATTGAGGTATGCCATAGCCTTCTTAGTTGCTGAATACGCATAGTGAGCATTACTCATGAACTTGGTAACTCTCTTGGTAGTTTCATCGAATTTTAAATTCTCTTTCTTCATTAGTCTATATGCCATCTCGATTGAATCCCTGAATAAACGCATAGCATAGAGAAGTTTAGCTAACGTGAACCCATCCCCAGCGATCAATCTCCCTTTTATTGTGACTTTTTCTTTATCACTATTTTCTCTTCTTCTACGTGCCATTCTATCACATCCCCAGCTTTAAGGTTGAGAGCTTTTCTTACAGCAGATGGTACAGTAGTAGTGTTTTTCGGTGATACTCTGCTCTCAGCAATCTTCATACAATCACCTAGTATTAGCTTAGCAAAAGCTTTATATATCCTTTGCTGGTCAGATGTATGAGTTCACGATTCCGATGAAGGCTGAGGATATGAATCTTGAATGTGTCTTCATGTCGCTGAGGCTAGTCAGGAAATGGATGACTGGCTGGCGTAGGAGGCATGGAGATGAAACTCGGGTAATGAACACTTACGTAGGTCCATTAATACCTACGTAAGTAGGAACCCTACCGCGGTTTAACTCCTAGAAGCGCGCGCTCTTAGAAATAGGGTTATGTTTGGTAAACCCGGGGTTGCCTATGTATATTTTACTTACGGAATGTACCATTGTTTAAATATTGTTACCGAACCTGAAGGTGTTCCTGCTGCTGTTTTAATTAGAGCTGTTGAACCGGTGTATGGTATTGATAAAATGATGAAGTTTAGAGGGAGAAAAGATGTTAGAAATTTGACTAATGGTCCTGGAAAACTTACAATGGCATTTAACGTAACAAAGGAATTAAATGGCATTGATATGACTAAAGATGACATTCTTTTTGTATCAAATTACGATAAGTACCCTAAGTTTGAAATTAGAGTTTCTTCTAGAATCGGAATAAAGGTTGGACTAGACAAACCATGGAGATTCTACATCAAAGATAATCCCTACGTCTCGAAATTAAGAGGTAGACCCATGGGAACTAGAAGTAAAAATAAGTCAGCAAAACCCTGAAACCCTCTTAAAATCTCCATACCTACAAGAATTTAATGAAAGAATTGTTAAAAATCAGGGATAATTGCGGTTAAAGCTAGGATTTCCAGCTATGTTTAGAGTTCTTCAACCAGTTTAAAAGAGTTAGTATATTATTATTGTGAATGAAAATAACGCGGAGTGAAGCAAACAATAAACATTAATTCGCCCAATGCCAATTTAGTAAGACATAGTTTGCTAAGTTAGTGTAGCATGTTGGAGGTTAAACCTTGAAGAAAGAAAGGATATTATGTTTGAAATGCATTAAATGCGGTACTGAATATCCGTCTGATGAAATCTTATCTTTTTGTGAAAAATGCGGTAGTTCCTTAGATTATATTTTAGACTATGATGTTATTGCTGACATTGTTAATAAAGAACTTTTAGCTAGAAGATCTTTTAATATGTGGCGTTATAAAGAATTTTTACCTGTTGTGGACGAATCTAAGATTGTTTCAATTGGAGAGGGTGGTACTCCATTAATTAGGTCCGAAAAATTAGCTGAAGAGTTAGGTCTAAAATTTTTGTATTTGAAGCTTGATTGTTGTAATCCTACGGGTTCTTTTAAAGATAGGGGAGCTTCTGCGGCTATTTCTAGGGCGTTGGAGCTTGGTGTTAAGACTATTGTTGGTTATTCAACTGGTAATGCTGGTGTTGCTCAAGCGGCTTATGCTGCTCGTGCAGGTTTGGAAAGTGTTATTTTTGTTCATAAGACTGCTAGTTTGGGGAAACTTGTTCAGGCAATGCTGCATGGTTCTTTGGTGGTTAGAGTTGATGGAACTTTTGAGGATGCTGCGAATCTAGCTAAACAATGTTCAAAGGAATTTGGTTGGATGTTTAATGGTGGAGTTGTAAATCCTGCTCGTCACCATGGTAAAAAAACTATTGCATATGAAATATGTGAACAATTAAGTTGGAACGTACCGGATATGTATATTCAGTCTGTTGGCGTTGGTACTGCTTCAATTGGAGCCTACAAAGGTTTTAAAGAATTTTATGATCTAGGCTGGATTAACGAGATACCTAGAATTGTATGCGTCCAAGCTGAAGGATGTGCGCCGATGGTTGATGCTTTCAAAAATAATAGAGAGGAAGTTGTTCCGGTTAAGGATCCTAAAACTGTTGCCAGTGCTATTGCCGTTGGTAACCCTGCCGGTTGGCCTTTGCTTAGAAAGGCTGTTTTAGAAACAAATGGAATTGTAGATTCAGTTTCAGATGATGAAATTCTTAAAGCAGAGAAACTATTAGCAAAGCTAGAAGGCATATTTGCAGAACCAGCTGCAGCTGCTCCCATAGCTCTACTTAAGAATTTAAGAGAAAATGGAGAGATTGACAAGGATACAAGGGTGGTGTGCATGATTTCTGGGCACGGTCTTAAGGCGTTAAAAACAGCTACAGAACTAGTGGGCGAAATACCACAAATACCTCCTGTATTTGAAGAATTTAAAAAGTATTACAA
>JAGGSW010000054.1 GCA_021158895.1 Candidatus Odinarchaeota archaeon
CCATCAACCCCGTCTTCTACGGGAGCCCTCGTCTCCAGCCACTCGTTGCGGTCGCCCGCCCCGAGCGGGGGAGACAAGCCCCTACGGCTGGAGAATGGCCGCCTCTTTTCGGGTCCCGTTTCGGGCTTAGATGCTTTCAGCCCTTATCGGTTGGGGCGTGGCTGCCCGGCAGTGCCCTGTCGGACAACCGGTAGACTAGAGGCCCCGGCGCCCCGTTCCTCTCGTACTGAGGGCGCCTTACCCTCAGGCGGCCAACACCCCCAGCAGGTAGAATCCGACCTGTCTCACGACGGTCTAAACCCAGCTCACGTTCCCCTTTAATGGGCGAACAACCCCACCCTTGGGGGCTGCTGCACCCCCAGGATGGGAAGAGCCGACATCGAGGTACCAAGCCGCGGGGTCGATGTGGGCTCTTGCCCGCGACGAGCCTGTTACCCCCGGGGTAACTTTTCTGTCACCTCCGGCCCCCACCGAGGGGGACACGAAGGATCGCTAGGCCAGGCTTTCGCCCCTGGGCTCCTCGCTTTGCGGAGCCCAGTCAGGCCGGCTTTTGCCCTTGCACTCTGCGGCGGAGTTCTGACCCGCCTGAGCCGACCTTTGGGCGCCCCCGATATCTTTTCGGGGGCGTGCCGCCCCAGCCAAACCGCCCACCTGGCCGTGTCCCGGGGCCTTCGCCCCGGTTAGGGTTACGTTCATGGGTGGGCGGTGTTCCATGGGCGTCTCCCCCGGTCCCCGAAGAGACCGGGATCGACGACTCCCGCCTACGCTATGCACCCACGAACGTAACCCAGGACCAGGCTGCGGTAAAGCTCCACGGGGTCTTCTCTCCCCGCTGGGGGTCCCCCGACTGTTCACGGGGTTGTGGGTTCGCCGGGCCCCGGGCCGGGACAGTGGGGACCTCGTTGATCCGTTCATGCACGCCGGTACTTATCCGGCAAGGCATTTGGCTACCTTTCTCCCGGGGAGTCCCGCCGCTTGGAACAATAATAATCTATTATGGAGAGTATTTCTTGAAGTCTCCTTTTTCTATAGGCTTTAGAACTTAAGTTTGAAAGTAGATAAGCCTTTTTTACAAGTTGCTTTAGGCTTTCAGGTTTCCGATGTTCTTTTCTTAGCATTTTTTCAACAATTTCTCTAAATAGTTCATAATTTCTTTTCTTAGCGGTTAATACATTTTCATATCTATTTAAGAATGGGATTAGTTTTTCACGTAGGTCTTTCATGCTGTCTATTACTAAGAGGTATAGATGTCTTTGTCCTGGTTTTCTTATTATTCTTCCAATTCCTATTACTTGTCTGATTATCTCCAAGGGTGCTTTTTCTTGCTGTGTTATACTGAATACTGGATCCAAACGTATTCCGTAGGCTAACCCTTTCTGTAACTTTATACTTACTGAGAAACTTGCTTCCGCATCTATAAATCCGAGTACATAACCCGTTAGTAATTTATTTTCCATTCCTAACCTCTCAATAACTACACATTTACCTGAGAGTTACATAAGCTTTACGTAATTTTAAACGGCGAGACTCTCCCGTTAAGAGAGTCACAGTTACTCCCGGCGTTTAGCGGCGCTTCACCCGGTTGTACCCGGGTTTCACGGACCGCCACTGGCCAGGATTCACCCCCCGTACACACCCTTTCGGGCTAGCGGGGAGCTATGTTTTTATTAAACAGTCAGGCCCCCCTAGTCACTGCGACCTGCGGTTCCAGCTTAACGCCAAAACCGCAGGCACCCCTTCTCCCGAAGTTACGGGGCTAATTTGCCGATTTCCCTAGCCCGGGTTCGACCCGACACGCCTGAGGCTTCTCACCTAGGGGCACCTGTGTCGGTTCTCGGTACGGACGCGGAGGCTCCTTCCCTTCTCCCTTTTCACGGGCCCCAGGGATCGGCCGAACCCGCCTAAAACGGCAGGCCATTCGCTCCTTCGCCCGGTTCTCACCATTACGGTACTCCCCGGGCTTCGGAAGCTTAGCTGGGGCGACGACCCCAGTCGGCCTACCCCGAGGCGTCAGGAGAAGGGCTTGCGTTGCCGCGAGCGTACCTCCGCGGTACAGGAATATAAACCTGTTTCCCATTCGGCTGGTAGGTGTTACCCCCAGCCTTAGGACCGACTAACCCTCGGCTGACGACGCATTGCCGAGGAACCCTGGCCCCTTCGGCGGTCGGGATTCTCACCCGACTTTGCTGCTACTACCGCCGGGATCTGCATTCCCAACGGGTCCACCGGACCTCACGGCCCGGCTTCCGCCCCATCGGGACGCCCCCCTACCGGATCACAGCCGCATTGCGGCTGTGCCCCCGGGTCTCGGCGGCCGGCTTGAGCCCCGTCCATTTTCGGGGCCTCCAGCCTCGGCGGGTGAGCTGTTACGCACTCCTTAGAGGATGGCTGCTTCTAAGCCTACCTCCCCGCTGTCTAAGGCTGGAGACGCCCTTCAAGATTCACACTTAGCCGGCACTTTGGGGCCTTAACCCGGGTCTGGGTTGTTCCCCTCTCGGCCCAGTGGCTTACCCACCGGAACCCGTCTCCAGCCATCTACGGCGCCGACGGGTTCGGAGTTTGAAAGGGGGACGAGGCCTTTCGACCCCGTTACCCCCAATCAGTGCTCTACCCCGCCGGCTACCTCCGGCTGGGCCTGGCTGTGACCAGCTTCGGGGGGAACCAGCTATCACCGGGCTAGATTGGTCTTTTGCCCCTAGACCAGGGTCATGGGAGCGAATTGCACGTCAGCACCCCTTCGGGCCTCCACCGGGCTTTCGCCCGGCTTCACCCTACCCCGGCCTAGATCGCCCGGTTTCTGGTCTCATCCGAGTGACTCCGGGCCCTTTCAGACCCCACCCCTCACCGGGAACCCGGAAACAACTACTTGCTTGGTGCGCAGCTAAGCTGCGCGAAGCACCCCGCTTAAAAGCGGGATGCAACCAAGCTTTCGCTGCTTCCGGGTCTACCCCGGTTGCGGGTCTGTCGGTTTCCCTACGCCTTCGGGGTTGAACCCCTTAGGCTCGCCACTCGGATGAACTCCCCGGCCCGTGTTTCTAGACGGACGGTGTGACCCTGGTCCCCTCCTCTCGTACTCCCGGGTCGCCCCGGTTTCCTTCGAGGAGGTTCTACCCTTCCGGGCCACACCCGTCTGTAACCGCCCGGTTTCAGGCTCTTTTCACCCCCCTTCCGGGGTACTTTTCAGCTTTCCCTCACGGTACGTAGTACGCTATCGGTCTCGGGACGTATTTAGGCTTGGCGGTCGGTGCCCGCCAGCTTCCCGCGGGATATCCGACCCACGGTACTCAGGGATCTTCGCCCATTCGCCTCCCGGGTTACGCCTACGGGGCTATCACCCTCTACGGCGGGCCTTTCCAGGCCACTTCGGCTTCCCCGGGGAGACGGCGGCGAAGCCCTACAACACCACATCTCCCTAGGGTTTCCCCTAGGGATTTGGTTTGGCCTCTCCCGGTTTCGGTCGCCCCTACTCCCGGGATCCCTATTGGTTTCTTTTCCTCCGCCTACTAAGATGTTTCAGTTCGGCGGGTTCCCGTCCCCATGTGGGGACGCTGGAGCTTATTAGGCTCCAGCAGGAAGTCCCATTCGGCCATCCCCGGTTCTACGGCTGCGTGCGCCTAACCGGGGCTTATCGCAGCTTGCCACGGCCTTCGTCGGCGCCCGAGCCAAGCCATCCACCGGGCGGCGTACGCGTGCCGGGCCCTACTTGGGAGACTCACCTAGCAGGTGTCCCAGCTGGCTAGCATATCGCCTATGCACGACCTTCATTGCGAGATATTCTCTCGCTCAAGTCCTTCACTCGCAAGCTTTTGCTTGCGAGTTGCATATAAATACCATATATTTCCATCCGCGAGAATACTAAAACTTAATATTGCCCGTATAAAATTTACGGTCTAAAGAGGTTATAAACATGTCGTTTAGACATAAATAAAGTAAATATAAAGCTCCCAACTAGCCATTATGCTACAATTTTGTAAATTTACTTTTATGTAAACATTTTAGACGTTCAAAATATGTTACCTTACAACCGAATTATTAGGGCTTAGAAC
>JAGGSW010000045.1 GCA_021158895.1 Candidatus Odinarchaeota archaeon
TTTCTATAGAGGTTATAAATCTCCATAAAAAGTTTGTTGAAAGAAAAAGGAAATTTTACATTCTTCCAATGGAGAAAAAAGAAGTTGTAGCTTTAAATCATGTTAATTTACGTGTGAAGAGAGGTGAAATATTCGGTCTTCTAGGTCCCAATGGGGCTGGAAAGACTACCCTAATTAAGATACTTTCAACCTTGATACTTCCTGACGAAGGAGAAGCCTATGTAGACGGCTACGATGTTGTTAGGGAAGCGGGAAAAGTTAGATCTAGGATAGGCTTGATGACCGGTGGTGAAAGAAGTATATATTGGAAACTAACAGCTAGAGAAAATCTTCTCTTTTTCGCAAAGCTATACAAACTTGATAAGAAAGCCGCTGAAAAAAGGGTAAATGAGCTTTTAGAATTAATGAATCTTAAGGAAAGAGCCGATGATAAGGTAGAGGATTATTCTTCGGGCATGAAGATGAAAGTTATTCTTGCGAAAGCGCTTATTCATGATCCACCAATATTATTGCTGGATGAACCCACCTTAGGGTTGGATCCAAATTTTGCTAGAGAGATAAGGAAGTTCATAAAAGAGGAACTTAACGAAAAGGAAGGGAAAACGATCTTTTTAACCACACATTACATGGAAGAAGCAGATATGCTTTGTGACCGTATAGCTCTCATAGACAGAGGGGAAATAATTCGCATTGGTACGCCAGATGAATTGAAACGAGAAATTAGTACACGGAATGTTTTAGTGTTAGAAACGCTTGATGAACCGCCAACGAAAAAACTAGAGGCGATGTCATACATTGAACAGATGGTAACTAGCTTAAGCAATGGGAAATATGAAATTAAGATTTATGCGAAAAACAGTGTTGAAGCTGCTAGGGAAGTTTTAAACGTTCTTAATAATGTTAAAGTACGAGTAGTTAGTCTTAAAGTCGAGGAACCGACGCTTGAAGATGTTTTTATTAAACACACTGGGAGGAGGCTTAGAGATGAAGAGCAAAGTTCAGTTTAGATATGTTCTTTCGGATGAAAGGCCTAGTTTAGGTGTTGCTATGAACATAGCGTGGAAAAGCTTGAAAATTTCTCTTAGATATCCTTTTAATATATTATATTGGGCATTTGTTCCAATAGGTTGGATAATGCCAGCAATATTTCAAGGACTAGCTCTAACAGGTGGAACTACGAGTACGGAGTTTGCGTCCGCTACGGGAACACCTGACTGGTTAAGTTATATGGTTCTTGGAAGCGTTCTCTACATGTACGTGATGAGTGCCCTGTGGGGTATGGGGAATGCTTTACGATGGGAACAGATGTCTGGGACTCTTGAGAGTCTCTTGGTGACACCAATATCTCGAGTGGACATCTTAATAGGAACTGCATTAGCTGAAACAGCTACTACAACTCTTACCGCCACGGTACAACTCATAGTGCTTTTGCTGATTTTTGGTATACCCTTTACTCTTTCACATGTATTGCCCTTCATTGTGCTGCTTACTTTAATGCTTTTGGCACTTTATGGGTTTGCAATGACCATGGCTGGTGTAGTAATGGTATTTAAGGACCCAGATGCTTTAACACAATTCTTAGATGCAATGTTTTATGTGCTAATCCCGGTTAGGTACCCTATATCTGAACTTCCATATGCTGCAAGAATTATAAGCTTATTGATACCAGCAACCTACGCATTTACAGCCATAAGAGCTATAATACTACTAAATAAGGGCATTCAGGCAGTAATGAACATCATAGTAATTTTATGCGTTTTTACGTTGTGTTTATGGACATTTGGTTATCTAACCTTTGCGTACGCTGAGTACAGAACTAAAAAGGCTGGGGGAATTGGAAAATACTAAGAAGGCTCGTAGATGAAGTTTAAAGCGAAGATATATGGTCTTTGGAAAGAGTTACGGGCAATATGGGCAATTTGTGTCAAAGTTTGGAAGGATGAACTCTCTTATCCGCTTAGTGTTACATATTTCATCTTTGCGCCGATCATGTGGCTATTGCCTTTCATAATTTTTGGTTTTGCAGTTGTGGGAGGAAGATACAGTCCGTTTTTAGAGAAGTTAACCGGAATAGGGGACATTGTAACTTATACAGTGCTCGGATTTGCTTTTCTCGGTTTTGCTAGTGCAGCTTTATGGGGCACAGCTATGAGTTTAAGGAGAGAGCAGTGGATAGGAACTCTTGAATCTGTCTTAGTAACACCAGTATCGAGATTTTCAATAATTTTTGGTCAAGGTTTACATAGTATTACGCACACAGGTTCAGGGTTGGTGCTTCAGCTAGTAGCCATGGTGATTATTTTTGGTGTACATTTGAACTTATGGGGAATCCTTCCCTCTCTGATATCGGTTGCTTTGACGATTTTAGCCATCCAAGGCGTAGGATTTATGATATGTAGCATCGTTCTCATGGTGAAGCAAGGTTGGATGGTTATAGATGTAGTAGACACGGTTTTCTGGGTTGTAACGCCAACAGCATACCCAATCACAATATTGCCGGTGTTTCTTCAAGCAATAGCTAAAGTCTCGCCTATAACATATGGAGTAGAGAGTTTTCGAGGATTTCTACTCTATGGTCCAAGGCAAATGTGGATATGGCGGAATATAGCTATGCTGGCAATACTAGACGTTATATATTTAACACTTGGATATCTTATATACTTAAAAAGCGAGGAAAAAATAAAGAGAACGGGGGCAGTTCATAAGTTCTAAACACAGTTTCATAAAATGTTTTTATTCTATTATTTATTTGTCTGAACAATATTTTTCGTGTAGATATTCGAATATTTTCATTCTTTGCTCCCAAGGGAAATCGGGAGTTTCAAAGATGAATTCTTTTTCGAATTTGCTGTAGTCGTTTGTAACAAATCTGCCGTTTTTAAGAACCCAGTTCCAGAAATCGGTTCTAGGATAGGGTGTTGCAATACTAAGATGAACATAATCCAAGTTTAACTCGTCAATGAACTTTTCAGTTTCTTTTAATGTTTCTATTGTTTCTCCGGGCCCTCCTATCATGAAGAAACCGCCGACTTCGATGCCAATTTCCTTGGTCCATTTGACGACGCGTCTAACTTGGTCGAGTTTGATGCCCTTTCTTAACATTTTTAGAACTTTTTCGGATCCGGATTCTATGCCGTAGTAAATTCTGTAGCATCCTGCTTCATGCATTTTTTCTAGAAGTTCTTTGTCGACTTTGTCTACTCTGGTTCCGTTTGTCAACTCCCATCCAATGTTAAGGCTTCGACTGAGAATTTCATTACAGATTTCTATAACTCTTTTTCGATTTAATGTGAACATGTCGTCTAAGACGCGGATTACATGGACGTTATATTTTTTGACTAGATACTCTATTTCATCTACAACGTTTTTGGGGCTTCTGGCTCTAAACTTTTTACCAAAAATTAAGTGAGAGTTGCAGAAAATGCAGTTGAATGGGCAGCCTCTACTAGTGAGAATTGCTCCTTTGTTATCATTATAAGCTTCCATAGGTAGGAGGTCTCTAGCTGGGAACGGTAAACTATCAAGACACGTTATTAAGGGTCTAGGGCCTGTTTCAACAATTTTCCCGTCTTTCTTAAATAATAGTCCCTTGATGTTTGAGGGGTCTTCACCGTTTTCTAATGTTTTAACTAGTTCTAGCATTGTGTACTCTCCTTCACCGACAACAACAAAATCAGAATAATCTACAAATTCTTGGGGCAATATACTGGCATGAGGCCCTCCTACAATCCTTATTGCAGAAGGAATTACATTTTTGATACGTTTTAAAATGTTTACGCAAGTGTTGTAGGTTATCGTTGTTGAGCTCATTCCGACAATGTCAGGTTGCTCTTTTTCGCAAATTTTTTCCAGCTCTTCTAGACTCTTCGTCTCTACATTCATATCCACTATTCTAACTGAATGGCCGTGGGTTCTTAAAATGGCTGCAATATATGCTAAACCCAGTGGCGGGAAATATCCTTTCTTTTCTTCCTCTACGTGGCTGGTGTATGGCGGGTATAGTAGGAG
>JAGGSW010000171.1 GCA_021158895.1 Candidatus Odinarchaeota archaeon
GGTGGTCAAAATATTTGGGTTGCGTTTTTCTTATTTAGATAATTTTTCTCCCTTTAGAATCGATGCTAAAGGTATAAATACAAAGCTTGATCAAATTGCCATAAAAAATAGGCGTAAAATTACACTTTTTGGCTTAAAAACGTGGATAGAAACTCTTGAAGACCTCATAGTTGCCAAACTTATCTACGGCTCACCGCAAGATATAGAAGATGTTCTCTCAGTAATAATAAACATGAAAGATGAACTGGACATAGATTATTTAACAAAACGTGCAAAAGAAGAAAATGTTTACAACATGTTAACCAAGATGTTTAGGAAAGCCGAAGAAATCTAGCTTCATTTTCTAATTCAAAGCTCTCTAAATACAGTAAAACAAAACGTTCCCCGAATCTTTTTCATAGTTTCATTATTGAACATAAAGAAACCTTACTTGCTATGTTATGTTTCGAAAAGAATTCGAGAGGGTAAATAAAAGTATCTAAGTTAATGAAAACCTTTTATATTCTACTTTAAAA
This sequence comes from Candidatus Odinarchaeota archaeon, assembly GCA_021158895.1. Taxonomy (GTDB): domain Archaea; phylum Asgardarchaeota; class Baldrarchaeia; order Baldrarchaeales; family DXJG01; genus DXJG01. The sequence goes on from JAGGSW010000171.1 coordinate 516, forward strand.
TTTTTAGTAACCATTTTAGGCCTAACGTTTTAATGGAACATTTAATTATCTTTTTAATTATTTCTCTTACGTTTTCTAAGTCTATCTGATAATTCGATATGCCTTCTTCGCTTCTTTGATATTGACATCCTCTAATTATGACTGCGGGGATCCCTTTTGCTGTTTGCCCCATTAAGAGAGCTGCTGCACAAGCAATTTCATGCGCAACGTGGTCTACTCCGCCAAATTTAGGTTTACCATATAAATCTAGTTCCCCGAAGTTTTTTGAAACAACTTCAATACCAGAGGAGCCTCTAGCAAAATCTAAAGAACCAAGCGACAGCCACATTTCAGTATCACTTATAACGACAGCCACATCCTTCCCGGTTAATTCAAATATTTTTCTCCTGATCTCTTTGGCGACTTTATCCAAGTTTTTAGGTAAAGCACTAAGTATGCCTTCAGGATTATTTGAAAAATCCAATCCCGCATCAGTATAAATTTGATTTCCTCTCCTAACAACCAACATATATGGAATTCTCTTTAAAACTTCATATGCCCTGGCAACATTCTTCGAAATCTTCTCCAAGCTAATTATCCCTTCCTTAATAAGCTCGTAGAATGGGAACACAAAAAGTATTTCGTCGCTTTGATCAAGCACAGCTTGAATAAATCTTGGATCCATGTTAAGTTTCTTAGCTAGTTTATAAGCCTCTTTTGAAGGCTTAACTTCATCTAACTTAATTAAAAAGTTGTATGCTTTAGAGACGATTTTACTCGTTACAACTATGATGTCACCATCCTTTATGCCACCAGCTGTTCGTGAAGCTTTATCCAATATCAACCTAACTAAATCGTCTCCCGGTTTGATTTCAGGCAACTTCAAACCAAACATTTCAATCTTCACAACCATAATACCACTTCCATACAATAACACAACAACTTAACTCAGATAAAATGAGCCAAACAAATTATTTCTTTCTACCTATGTAGAGTATGTGTTCACTTACTCCAATGATCGACGGATCATTACATGTTTGAAGAATAATCTCCACCCACCTTTCCCATTTCTCTTTGTCTTCATACAGTTTATTAGTTTCCTCTTGAAGGTGAGCTGACAGTCCTTCACAAGCAGCCATATCCACAGTTTCAACTCCCTTACTTTCAAAAAGCTGTTTAAACTCGTTTGAATGAAAGAAGTATGCATCTGTAAATCCTTTTTCAGGCGGGAGATCTTTATGCCACTCCTTACGGTGAATACCCTTCTCAAACGTTTCTTGATGAGTGGGTTCAGTAAGTTCATGTGGATAACTTTGAAGGACAGTTCTAAAAGCTCCATACCTACTAATTACAGAAACAAATAGGTAAGCTTTAGGCTTAGCAACTCTTACAAGTTCATTTGCCGCTTTCTCCCTGTCCTCTTCTTCAATTAGATGTGAGAGGGGACCTAAACAAAGTACAGCGTCAAAAGTATTATCATCAAACATAGATAGATCTACAACGTTCCCTTCAACAATTTTCTTAACCTTACTTTCAACACCTGCTTCTCTAATCTTCTTTTCCGCTAGTTCTAAACATTTAGGCGACAAGTCCAATAGTATAACATCATAATCTCTCTTAGACAGCTCTATGGTGTATCTTCCAGGTCCACCGCCAGCATCAAGTATCAACCCGCTTTTAGGAAGATATTTTCCAAGATAATGCATTGTAACAATAAATTCAAGTTGATGGTACGCGTCCTTAAAGAGTCTTCGTCACTCTTCTTCGGCCACTAAATCATAGTACCTTTTCACTTCATCGAAACTCATAAAATAACATTATGAAATCTACATTATTAAAGTTCACTGAAAATAAGTTAAAATTAGTGTTTAGCTGTTTGCAAGCCATAAACGTTTTAAATGTTTAAATCTGGTCTGGAAATATAATGGGGTCTTCTAGTTTTTCATTTTTTATAAATTCTTTAAGTTCTGTGTCAAGTGTAAGTAACTTTAAGTTTAAATGAACTGAGCTGGCGTAAAGTATATTGTCTATTAGGTCTTTATGGCCTAATTCATATAATTCTAGAGCTTTAATGAACGTTTCTGGGGGTTCGTTTATACAGTTGTATCTTCCGCTTTGCATGATGCTTTTAAGGCCGTAGGTGAAGCGTTTTATATCAAATGTAAAGTTTCTTATGAGTCTGGTTGCAATCCACAGAGACTCCAGTATGCTGAAACGGGAATAAAATATTTCTACGCGAGTCTGGGCGAGTTTCCTTAATCCATCCAAAACTTTCTTAGCTACATCAATACCGAGAGTTGGAAGTATAAAAGAAGTATCAAGTAGTATTCTTAACGTATTTTTCTTGTTCTTCAACACTTATCGCCTCAATTTCTTCAGGTTTAATAGATGCAAATTTTTCAGCAGAAAGTGCTAGTTCAATGGGGTCTTTGATGCTTTCTATTACTATGGTTGTTCCAACAACTTTTAACGTAATCTTATCCCCTTCTTTAAGGTTTAAAGCTTTAACTATAGCCTTAGGTAAGTAGATTGCGTATTTTTTACCTATACGCGTCTTTACGACAAATCTATTTGCATCTGAACACAACCTTATCACCAGATAAAATCATTATATTCAGATATAAAAACTATTTCTGAAATGTCAACTGTAACAAACTAACGTTATACCTTGAATTTTCTTTATCTAGCTATAAGTTCCTCTAAAAAGACAACAGGTACTTTAAAAGGCATTCTTTTAATCTCTCTTTCTAATTCTCTTTCTTTTATTGCGAATACACTTGTAGCATTTAAAATCTTGGCAAGCGCAATAATATAACAGTCTGCTAAGGAAATTGATCTAACACACTTTATTTTCCCCGCTTCAATAGGAGGTATGGAAATTACATCAATAAATCCCGATTCTAATAGATTGTTTATCTTATTTTCCGCCTTTTCAACGCCAAGCTTTCTGCAGATTATGTAAAATGTTTCAGAAATAGCTAATTCCGTTGTATATATGTCATGCTTCTTCATCAATTCTTTTGCTATTCCACCAAGCTTTGTAGCATATGCCATTTCAATAAGCACGCTAGAATCATATACCAGTCTTTTTCTCAATTTTTTCAAGTCTTTTTTCCTCCTCATCTCTAAGTTCCTGTAAAAGTTTGCGGGCCTCTTCGACTTTTTCGCTGCGTAAACATCCATAGAAAGAATTTAACTTGTCTTCATTGCGCATAGATTTTAGAAGATAGCGAATTGCATCGTCTAAACTAACCTTTTTCCCTAATTTTATTTGCAGTTGTGCTGCTAGCTTTAAAAGTCTAATTTTTGTATCTTCTGAAACCTGAATAGTAACCATTTCCAAAACACCTTTAACACAAAATATAGAAAATCACATTATAAACTTTATCACATTGAGAAGATTTACATCAGAAGCATTCAATAATTTAAGTGCCGTTAATAGTTAGATTGAAATGGAAGATGACATTACATGAAA
>JAGGSW010000093.1 GCA_021158895.1 Candidatus Odinarchaeota archaeon
GTTATACAGTTTCTTTTAGGTCTCCTTAATCTTAGGTACATATCTTTTCATTAGTAGTGACCATGAGGTTACTGAAACTGAGCTCATTGCCATAGCTATTCCTGCTAATGCCGGATATAGAAGTCCTGCTGCTGCAATCGGTATCAATATAGTGTTGTAGGCGAATGCCCAAAAGAGATTTTGCTTTACTTGTCTAATTGTTCTCTTACTAAGCTGAATAGCCGCAACGACATCTCTTAAATCATCTCTAATTAAAATAATGTCTCCAGCTTCAATTGCGATATCTGTTCCACTTCCTATGGCAAATCCAACATCAGCTTGAGTTAAAGCTGGAGCATCATTTACACCGTCTCCAACCATACCAACAATGTAACCTTCTTCCTGAAGCTTCTTCAATTCTTTAGCCTTGTCTCCAGGCAAAACGTTAGCCAGTGCCCTATCAATACCAAGTTGGGCAGCAATCGCTCTAGCCGTCCTCTCATTATCACCAGTTATCATTCCAACTTTTATTCCCATTTTTCTAAGCTCTTCTAATGCTATTTTCGCCTCTCTTCTAGGGACATCCATAATTCCTATTAAACCTATTATCTCATTGTTCACTGAAACCCCTACAACTGTTTTTCCCTGTTCCATTAGTTTGTCAGCTTCTTTTTCGGCACCATTGAATTTAACTTCTTTTTCTTTTAGCAATCTAATGCTTCCAACCAGTATTTCTAAGCCGTTATATACTGCTTTAACTCCTTTTCCAGGAATGGATATAAAGTCTTCTGGATCTTCGATTCTCAAGCCTTCTCTTATCGCTTTTTCAACAACTGCTTTAGCTAGGGGATGTTCTGAATTCTTTTCAGCTATTGCAGCCAATCTAAGAGTTTCTTTTTCTAAGTCACCGTTTCCATTAGCTAGTACTTCAACTGGTTTAATAGCGATCACATCTGTAACTTCTGGGCTACCCCTGGTCAAGGTGCCTGTCTTATCGAAAACAACGATATCTAGTTTCCCAGCTAACTCTAATGCTTCTCCACTTTTAATTAAAATTCCATATTCAGCACCTTTGCCCATTCCAACCATTACAGCGGTTGGAGTAGCTAATCCTAAAGCACATGGACATGCAACAACCAAAACAGCAACCATATTCAATATAGCTTTGGCCACTCCAACGTGAAAGCCAAAGTACCATAACATGAAGGTTAAGATTGAAACCGATATAACTGTAAAAGTGAAATACCCAGCTACTTTATCAACTATTTTTTGAATTGGCGGTTTCATGCTTATGGCTCCTTCAACAAGCTTAACTACCTGAGCCAGGAAAGTATCGCTTCCAACCTTTGTAGCTCTAATCTTTAAAACTCCTTCCTTGTTTACCGTCCCACCTATAACCTCGTCTCCAGGTTTCTTCTCAACTGGAATAGATTCTCCTGTAACCATTGATTCATCTACTGCAGAATGTCCTTCTATAACTACTCCATCCGTAGCTATCTTTTCCCCTGGTCTAACGATCAAAATATCTCCTACTTGTATCAATTCAGCTGGTATCTCCTCTTCAACACCATCTCTTAAAACTCTAGCCCTCTTAGGGCGTACTTCCAAAAGTTTCTTGATAACGGCGGACGTTTTACCCTTAGTTTTGGTTTCTAGATATTTTCCAAGCAGTACAAATGAAATAACTATCGCTGAACTGTCGTAGTAAATATTTCGCCACACTGGCGTAGGGAAGGTATACCATGCACTTAAAAGAAACGCCGCTGTTGTACCAATTGAAACCAGTGTATCCATATTTGCCGTCTTCATTCTAGCTGCTCTAAAAGCCCCTTGATAAAATCTCCAACCAACACCAAACTGAACTATCCCAGTTAAAACAAATATAATATAACCTGCCAAAGGTGTTCCAGCCAATGGAAGAAAGCGGAACATGTCGGGATAAGCGTAAAGAAGTATAGGAACAGACAAAATTAGACCTAAAATAGCTAAACGCTTTAGCTTCTTAGCTTCAACTTCTTCAACAGATAATGCAAATTCTTCATGAATAACATCTAATCCGTAGTCGGCAATAATTTTCTTAATATCGCTAAGAGAAATTAAAGCAGGATTATAATCTAAAAACACTTGCCCATTCACATAATTAACAGAAACATTTTTTACACCCTCAACTTCTCTGAGGGCATCTTCTAGCTTATTAGCATCAATCTGATCCCTTAAACCACCCACTTGAATTATAACCTTTTCATAAATGACATAATAACCAGTCTCTCTAATTGTTTCTTCGATATCATTAAGATTGACCTTCTCTGGATCAAAAACTACGGTAGCCTTTTCTGAAGCAAAACTAACTTCAGCTTTTTCAACACCAGGTAAATTTTTCAAATTCTTTTCTATTGTTAAAGCACAACCAGCACAATGCATACCACCTATTTTCAATGAAATTGTTCTTTTTCTATTCTTAGACATCTTGACACCTCCTTAAAAGAAGAAAATAGTTTTTGAATTCTAGACACCGCAGCCAGGACAACCATGGCAACCATATCCAAAAGCTTTTTCATATTTCTCCGTTTCTTTGTCGAATACGTTTTTACAATGTTCACTACAGAAATAGTACACTTTACCCATGTATTCCGATTTATATTTCGCTGTTTTTCATCGACTATCATACCGCAAACAGGATCTTTAGCCAAAACAATCACCTCCGTCACTTTTTCACATAATTATAAAAAGACTTAATTGTTACAATCGACAGCACATTGACCGAGTTTTACCAAACCTTTTATCAACCATACATCCAAGTATAAATCCTGCCAGTGGAGCTATGAAAATCCAAGGCCATCCAAACATGTAGCCAATTATAAGACCGAGGAACAAACCTAAACAGCAAAGCAACATAATAACCTCCATATATAATGTCAAAAGAGATTAAAATATATTTGTTATTCTTTCCAAAATGGAAATCTAAATAAAACCAATTCTAACTTGGAAAATATGTGTTAAAACAGTTAAGATTGCTTCTTTCTCCGATCTAAAGTACGTATTCTTTCTTTAAACTCTCTAAGACATATTGGACAACAGAAGTAAAACCTTCTATTATATAAAGTATATGTGTAAGGCTCGTCTGTAATCTCCTTGCCGCAGTAATCGCATTTCAGCTTTAAACTCAATCTTGGCGTGTATTCTGCTTTTTTCACGGTTTTCAGAACGATGTTCGTTTCAAAAGGAATCTTTAAGTCAACAAACTTCTCTAACATTTCTTTAAGCATCCTTATATTAGGAATCACCGCCTTACAAATAACATTTTTCTCCCGCTTGTCACATATATCTCAGAGATTACGTCCATCTTTCCTAATTCTTCTACAAGCTGTTCAGTATCTGGTGCCTTAAATCCAATTAACACTTGGACTCCTTGTTCAAAAAGCTCGTCGTCCAAAATAACAGTAAACTTTTTAATCACACCGCTTTCAATTAATTTCTTTATTCTTTGCCTCACAGTAACTCTACTTAAACCCAGTTTACGGGAAATATCCGATATAGAGGCACGAGCATTCTCTTGAAGTATTCTCAAAATCTCATAATCAGCTTCACTTAAATTAACAGCCATTTTTACACACCCAATACCACAACATGCGAGAAATTCGCAAATCGCAACACATAATCCCCATATGCTATATGATAATTAAAAGTA
>JAGGSW010000149.1 GCA_021158895.1 Candidatus Odinarchaeota archaeon
TTATTAATGGGTATCATAAATCAGATGGGTGCAAAATTGATGAACAATATAGAAAGTTGGCAAGGGAGATAATAACAATGATTTTATCTTCATTCATCCACGTAGAAATGAATATTTTAATGGTTGTTGGAATATCTATTATTCTAGGCTTCATTGCAGGCTTCTTGTTTAAAAAAATTAATATACCTGAAGCCGTCGGGATGATCTTAATGGGAGTTTTTCTTGGAGAAAGTGTTTTAGGATTTTTAAGTTACAACTTTATCGAAAATGTTAAACCTCTAATCGACTTAGCGCTAGCATTCATCGGACTTGGCATAGGAACAGAACTAAAATTTGACTTAATAGGCAAGTTAAAAAAATCAATATTCTTCATTCTGATCTTCGAATCTCTCGGCGCATTTGCCCTAGTTACTCTTGGAGTTTTTATTCTTACGCATGAACTTTATATAGCATTAGTTTTTGGTGCTTTGGCAGTCTCTACTGCTCCAGCAGCCACAGCAAAAGTATTATGGGATTATGGAGCAAAAGGGGACCTTACTACAACTATCTTCTCAATCATTGCTCTTGATGATATTGTAGCTATAATTGTATATGCGTTTGCCTTTTCATATGCAGAAAGCGTCGTCATCGATGGTAAAACAGTTTTAGTTGAAATTCTTTTAAGCTCTCTATTGCACATCGCTGGATCTATTGTTCTAGGCCTGGTTACAGGAGCTACGATGGTGATTCTATTCAATAAAATTGAAGAAATTACAAGGGTGCTCTGGCTAATTTTTATATGCGTTATAGCAATAAGTGGGGTAGCTGAAACTATGGGTTTTTCTCTAATATTAACAAATGTGATCGCAGGAATTATTTTCACTAATTTCTCAAATTCTAATGAGAAAATTTTTTACCTCATTAGGGAAGCAACATATCCTCTTGTTGTACTCTTTTTCGTTCTAATAGGAGGCAAATTAAGGCTTGACTATTTACCACATATAGGGTTGATAGGTTTAACATATTTAATAATGAGATTTGTTGGAAAATTTTCTGGAGTAGCGGTAGGAGGCCATTTATCTAAATCGTCAGCCCAAATAAAAAAGTATCTGGGGTTCTGTCTGTTAACACAGGGAGGACTAGCAATAGGTCTGGCAACATCATTTTACTACAACTTGGCGACTCTAAGCGAAGTTGGATACCATCTTGGTACGCTGGTTCTTAATACTATTGTTGCAACAACTTTAATAGTTGAGATACTGGGACCAATCTTCGTAAAATATGCAATAACGAAAACAGGCGAAATATACAAAAAGCCTCCAACCTAATTCTACATATACATTTACCACCAACAATCACCTTAAAATGTATATTAAACTCTTAAGCGAAACTGTAAATCTAACTGCATACGTTTTAACAACGGTAACTCCTATAATATACTCCACAATAATTCTCATCATTTCTGCACTCATTTTCATGAATATAAGCAAATCATAGTCTGGAACATGTAAATGGAATGAGAAGCGTTACCTACTTTAAATAAACTACTTACATATTCAACGGCAGTGTCTTGAGAGTGTCGAGATTTAGATGTGCAAGTTTAATCTAGATGCATAAATCTTGGACGTTTTGAAAGATGCCTTGAGAAGTATATTGGTTTTCTTGGATATCCTTTTGTTTCTTTGCGAAGACGATTTATGAGTTCATCGACACTCATTTGTACGGTTTCTCCACTTTCTCTTACTCTCACGGATATTTTCTTTGCTTCTTTTTCCTTTTGTCCAACTACGACGATGTAAGGTATCCATTCACGCTCTGCATCAACGATTTTCCGTCCCAAGGGGCGACTTGTATCATCAATATCTACACGGAAACCTTCACTTTCAATTTTTTGAGCAATTTCTTCTGCGTAATCTAAAAGCTCATTGGTAATAGGCATTATCCTAACCTGCACTGGGGAAATCCATACTGGAAGCATGGGATGTTCCTTTTGGATCGCAGTGTCAAACAACGTGAAGATATATCTTTCTATTGTTCCTATAATTGCTGTATGTAAAATTGCAGGATACTTTTCGGTTTGGTCAGCGTCTACATATTTTATATCGAATCTTTTAGCATTTCCAATATCTATTTGGACAGTGCCTATTTCTCTAGGTCTATTTAACACATCTACAATGTGGTATTCGATATTTATGGTCCAATAATAGTTTGCACCAGTGGCCGGATATATCGCTACAAGAACGGGCTTCCCCACTTCTTGAGCGATTTTAACAATGAAGTCCTTATATCTTTCGTACTGTTCGGGATTTACAACATTTATGAGAAGCTCGTAGTTTCTTCCTAACAGTTTTATTTCGTCCATTATTAGTCTGTGAACTTTAAGAAGCCATTCTTTTGCCTCTTCTTCATTTTTGGTAAATATGTGGAGGTCGGGCATGTAGAATCTTCTAAGTCTAAAACTTAACTCTACTTCTCCGCTTTGCTCATATCTATAGGAATCTGCGATTTCAAATGCTCCAAAAGGTAGATCTTTATATGAAATTGTCCAATCTTTTAACATTGAAAATTGCTGATGGCATGCGGCGTAACGTAGTACAAATTCTCCTCTATCAGTTTCCATCATGTAAAGTCTATCACCATAAAGTTCAGCATGCTCTTTAACCGGTTTTTCGTGAAGATTGAAAAACGCAGTGCCTTTAACTTCAAAAATAGGTATTCCTAGCTTTCTAGTAACAGTTCTGGAATAGTCAGCTACAAGATCAAAGATTAGAGCCCCGTAAGGCTCCATTCTCATATGACCATAATCGGAATATGGTTCCCACTCAAAGCCAAATCTCCTTAAATACCTTATAACTTTGGATTCCCCGCCTGGAAGTGCTTCTCCTAATGCTTCTTTTCTCACCATAATTTGGAAATCTCTATTAAATTCGTTAAGATTAGCAGATTCTACATTGATTTCCATACCGTCAGGAGTTAAAATAACATACTTTTTCTCTACACCTTTTTTTTCTTCTTTCTTCTTTTCTTCTCCTGGTTTAATCTCCCTAGAAAGCTCTGACAATGGATGACCTTTTACAGAAATTTTGAATGCCTTATACCATCCAAAGGGGGCTCTTACTACCTCTATACCTTCCTCTGTAAGTTTTAACTCTAATTTTTTCAGAATTTCAAGAGCATTAATCGGCGAAGCTAAGTTACTACTTAAATGCGCCCAAGGATATAAAACGATCCTCTCCGCTTTAACACGTCTAAAAACGTCCAATATGTCTCTTGCTGCTTTCTCTACAACCTCAGCGTTATCCTCCTTTTCGACGGTAACCATTGTAACAAGGGCTTCTTCCACTCTTACTTCTTTCTTCGATGTTTCCTCCGCAGTTTTAACAGCCTTTTCTCGAGGCTTAAACTCCATCCAATCACTGTGAAGTAACACCATCTTCAAGAATAATCACCTTTTACGAAAGAAGAATGCGATCTCTTGAAATCGTTTCAAAGGGAATTTGTAAACGGTTAGTTTAAACATGTACATTTCATCCTTTTAAGCATTTCTTGGGAAAAACTGTTAAATATTAAATAAACGATAAAAAAGTTGACCAGTATCTCTTAGAATTCATCGAGAAAAATTAGAACAATAAACCTC
>JAGGSW010000070.1 GCA_021158895.1 Candidatus Odinarchaeota archaeon
CGGTAAATAATTACTGTAAAAACTTTAATTTAAAATCTGGTAGTAAGTTCGCGATTACAATTAATATGCAATAGAATTATGGTATTTTAAAAGCTCAAGAAGAAAAAATTATTGTTTTTTAGGAGCAGTTCTCGTATATCTTAGTAGTACTATAATGGCGTTGATAATGACCACCATTAGCAGTAGAAGCGTTAAAAGTTTTGCTAAGAAAATGTATTCTGGAGGTATTGGAATTACTCTTAAATAGTTTAAGAAGTTTGCGAAGTCTTCTTTTTCAAACATTTGAATGCTGAAAATCAAGATTTGAATTTCTTCAGTAAATATGTTTGCCGAGATAAGCCATGGTACAAATATTAGGGAAATCATTGAGCTGAGGACGTTGATTGTGTAGCTTTTCTTTTCGGTGTAGCTGATGTAGAAAAAGTGGCCAATGTTTAGAATACCGTCTGCAATAAGGTATAAAATAAATGTTAGTAAGAGCATTCTCATTAACCAGTTAAAGGGCAATGTAAACACGTATATGTAGATTATGTAAGCTATTATGAAAGCTATTATACCGCCAATTAAGCTTAAACTGGCTAATATTCCTACAGATTTTATTTTCAATGCATATTCTCTAACTTTTTCTTCGAATTTCTTTTCAAATGATTTAGCTTTCTCTTTTCTCTTGGTTTTCTGTTCTCCAAATATGTCTTTGAGAAAATTGCAGAACATTTCTTTCAGGTCTGGGTTACTGGAAATGAACGACATGAAAACGTATAGGAAAAGTATGGTTAACGTTATTGAAACTATCATGTTGACAAAGGTTGAAAATATGTCGAATACTGTTACGAGACTACCAGCGGAGTAGACATAACGTATAATTTTGATTGTGTAGCCTATTACTAGTAGCAAGCTAATCCAGAAAACCATTTGTATAAAGTATGGGTAGATGTCTTCGCTTACACCAAGCTCAAATCTGAGTTTTCTTTTCTCTCCGCCTACAACATATCTGCTTGCGAGTTCTCTGGGCTCACCTAAATCTTTAATTATCCTGTAGACATTTTTAACGGTTAAGCCACCCATTTCCTCAGCTTTATCCATGATATGGGTTCTTAATTCTTCAATTATATCGTCGGCTGATTCTTCAGGTAGATAGCTTCTGACTTCCCTCAAATATTCTTCAACCAGTTCTAATGCTTCTTTTTCTTCTCCCAACTTATATCACCTCAAAACAATATTGTATCAACAGCATTAACAAGTTTTAACCAAAAAGCTTTCATTTGGTTCAAAACTTCTAGGCCTAAAGGTAAAATGTTATAGTATTTTCTTGCTTTTCCTTCTTTGAACCTCCATTCTCCTTTAATGTACCTTTTTTCCTCTAAGCGGCGTAGGAGAGGGTATAAGGTTCCTTCTTCGACGCTGAGTATACCGTCACTTAGCTTGGTGAGCATTTTTGAGATTTCATATCCGTACATTTCCTTAGTACTTAGCAGGGATAAGATACACATTTCAATGACCCCGCGTCTAATTTCCTTTTTCCATTTTTCAACTTCAACGACTCCATCCATGAAATGCCTCCTTTATACCTAGTATCACTAGGTACATAGAATCACTTAGTATTTATAAAAATATCGAAAAACACACTGAGCAAAACCGGATAGGACGACAAAATTAGTAAAGAATTACACATCATTAAATGAACTCCTCTTAGTTTTCTTTCTCAGTCTTGGTATAAACATTGGGACATTTTTCCTATATTTTTCATATTCCTCACCAAATTCTCTTGTCAACTCCTTTTCCTCTTTCCACGATATAAGGTAAACAATTACAGCTATTAATGGAGTTGACAGTAAAGAGTAGAGAGATGATAGTAGAAATGAAATGCCTACGTGAGCAAGTAATCCGCCCAAGTATTGTGGATGCCTAACGACAGAATAAACACCTTTAGTAATGATTTTATCTGTTCTATGCGTTTCCGCAACCCTCAAGGTGACCTCTTTTACTCCACTAATACCAAACCAAGCACCCAACACAAAGAACGGAGCAAAAATTACTAGGTGAAGTAGAGGTACTTTTAAACCTACAGCTGGTAAACCTATCACTATGCTTTGAAGAATTGGAACGGTAAATCTAGGTTGAGGTGAAATCCATACTCCAATCCAAAAAAGGAAAAACAGCCAGCCAGAAATTATACCGCATATTTCTCCTATTCTCTTTCCTCTTTCTTTTCCATATTTTTCTTCAAGCTTTAAATGTTCCACTGATATAAAATGAACGGGAATTACCGCAATCATACCTATAATGCAAGTAAAAAACCAAATATACATCTTCTCCCATCACCATCTATTTCACTTCAGGATTACACTATGCACTGTAGAGAATATTAGAATCCACCGTGTTATAAACATGAAGGTTTCAAAAATAGCAAATTAAAAGGATGAAGTGAGTAAGATTCATATAAATGTTGAAGTTAATGCCTTATAACTGGTGGTGAGTTTAATGAGGGACGTTATTGATTTAAGAAGTGATACTGTTACGCTTCCAACCGAGGAGATGCTTGAAGCTATTAGGCACGCTAAGCTTGGAGACGATGTTTATAGAGAGGATCCTACGGTAAATTTGCTTGAGGAGATGGCTGCTGAGAAAATGGGCAAGGAGGCAGCTCTTCTAGTAACTAGTGGTACACAGGCTAACCTTGTTTCTGTTATGGCTAACACGAAGCGCGGAGACGCTGTAATATTGGAAGCTGACAGTCATATTTACTGGTATGAAGTTGGAGGTATTTCCGCTATTGCAGGTGTTTTTCCCATTACTGTTAAAGGCCACATGGGTGTTATGGATCCTAAAGACATTGAAGCTGCTATTAGACCTAAGAATATTCATTTTCCTGAGACTACTCTGGTGTGCATTGAGAACACACATAATAGGGCCGGTGGAACCATTGTCACCCCGGAGCAAATTAAAGCTATTAGTGACGTCGCTAAAGCTTACGGTTTGAAAGTTTATATGGATGGTGCTAGGATTTTCAATGCTGCCGTAGCCTTAAAAAGGGATGTGAAAGATTTTACGAAACACGTTGATAATTTAATGTTTTGCTTATCTAAGGGTCTCAGTTGCCCTATCGGTTCTCTTATTGTTGGCAGTGAAGAATTTATTGAAAAGGCTAGGAAAATTAGGAAAATACTTGGTGGAGGTATGCGTCAAGCCGGTATTATTGCAGCCCCCGGTATTATTGCCTTGGAAAAAATGATTGACCGCCTGGAAGAGGACCATAGAAATGCTAGGCTTTTAGCTGAAGGTTTAGCTAAAATTGAGGGTATTTACGTTGACTTGAAGAGAGTTCAAACAAATATAGTACATTTTGACGTAAGTGGTCTAGGCGTAACTGCTGAGGACTTCATTTCAAGATTGAAGCAGCGAGGCGTTTTAGCTTTGACAAGAAGTAAAACTATGGTAAGAATGGTTACTCACCGTGGAATTGAACGCGAACACATCGAGAGAACTTTAAGCATCGTAGAGGAAATAGTGAGAGAAATAAACAAAGAAAGAAAACAAAAATAACATTATTATTCAAAGTAAGTAGATAATAAATTTA
>JAGGSW010000167.1 GCA_021158895.1 Candidatus Odinarchaeota archaeon
GTGTAGAGGATGTTCGTGTTTGTGAAGTTGAGAAGCCAAAAGCTGGCCGTGGAGAGGTTGTTGTGGAGATTAAAAGTGCTGCTATATGTGGAACTGATTTGCATTATTATCGTGGAGATGCAATTCCAGGAAAGTTACCTATAATTTTGGGTCATGAGTTTAGTGGAGTTGTTGTTGAGGTTGGTGAAGGAGTAAAAAATGTTTCTAAGGGAGATAGAGTGGTAGGTCCTCCCTCTATAAGCTGCGGTGAATGCTATTATTGCCGTGAGGGTAGAGAACAGCTTTGTTTGAACAGAGTTGGCTTGGGTGTTCATATTGATGGTTGTTTGGCTGAATATGTGAAAATACCTAGAGCTGATAGAACTTTATGTAAGTTACCAGATGATATTTCTTTTGAGGAAGGTTGCCTTATAGGAGATGTTATGTTAACTGGTTTCCATGCAGCTGAGAAAGTTAGTCATGGAGATGTTGTAGCTGTTTTCGGTACTGGTCCTATAGGTTTTTCTTCGATGCTTTTCGCTAAGGTTAAGGGTGCAGGTAAAGTTATTTGTGTGGGTAGGAGGGATGTTGCATTAAATTTTGCTAGGGAAAAGCTGAGAGTAGACGCTACTATAAATGTTAAACGGGAAAACGTAGTTGAAAAAATCAAGGATTTAACCGATGGTCTTGGTGTAGATGTGGCTATAGATGCTGCAGGTGCTCAATTCACATTGAAAAGCGCTATAGACTGTTTGAAGAGAGGAGGTAAACTTGTTGTTCCCGCTCTCTTTGTTGAACCTCCCTCGCTTGATATGATAAAAGTGACTATGAACGAGTTGGAGATTTACGGTGTTCTTTGTCCAGCTAATGTTAACGAACTTCAACAAGTTATAGAAATCATAAGATCTAAGAAATTGAATATAGGCTCTTTTATTACTCATAGGTTAAGTCTCGACGATGCTCCGAGGGGTTTTGAGATATTAGATAGGAGAATAGATAACCCTGTTAAAGTTGTTGTAAAACCATAACTGGGCAGTTACTTC
Source organism: Candidatus Odinarchaeota archaeon (assembly GCA_021158895.1). Classification (GTDB taxonomy): domain Archaea; phylum Asgardarchaeota; class Baldrarchaeia; order Baldrarchaeales; family DXJG01; genus DXJG01. The sequence continues at coordinate 1,023 of JAGGSW010000167.1, forward strand.
ATGTTTCTTCTTTCATTTTACGTTTAAGATGTCTTAGAAATTTTTTTAATGCAAAATCTGTTAACAGAACAGGGTTGTGGCCTAAGCTTTTAGCTATGTTAGAGAATTCCTCCCAAATTTCCTTTTTAATCTTTATTTCAGGCATTCAATCACGTCTCCGCAGTTTAGGTAATCTTAGTCTTCTTATACTCCATTTATTCTTACATTTTAACATTTTGCCATTTAAGTTTAAAGCTACTTTGATTACTATGTTATGTTGATTTTAGAATCTCTTAGAACAAAACACATAAATACGTGAATTCACAAATATGTGAATTCACTTATGTTATGCCAAATATCACACTTTCTATATCTGAAGAACTTTACAGAAAAATGAAAGAATACTCTGAAGTACGTTGGAGTGAAGTAGCCAGAAAAGCGATAATAGAGTATCTCAGAAAGTTGGAGGGGGAGTTTAAAATGTCAACTGAAGAGTTACTTGAAGAGTTAGGTAAAGACATTGTTAAGGAACTTTCTGAAATAAGTTTTGAACAGGCTGTTGAATGGTATGAGAAGATGAGGGAAGCTGAATGGAGAAGATCCTCCATGACACAAGTAGCTTAATTGAAAACTATAAATTAAATGTTAGGGAGATAAAGGCTTTTACAACAATTTTAAATGTTATTGAGTTCCCGAAGGCTTTGGAAATTTCTAAGTTAGAAGTCCTTTACCCCATCATTCTGATTATAAATTAGCCATTAAATTAGCGGTAAGTTTACTTAAAATTGGCAAGCCAATACCTGCTGTGGATATTATTATTGCTGCTATAGCCCTCAATAACAAGTTAACGCTAAGGACAAAAGACAAAATTTTTTAGTTATTAAGGATATAAAACCGGAATTTAAAGTAGAAATTGTTAAGTGAACCATCGACAATCTATTTATGTAATTATGAAGTAGCTATTAGATAACTTATTATGGGTGGAGTGATTAAACGTGACCGAAGGGGAAAACCTAGTTAAGGTAGAGATTTCTGAAAGAACATATAGTAGGGCTAAAGAGTTTTTTGAACAGCATAAAAACGAATTAGAACGTATAGGCATTAATGACATTTCAAAACTCATTGAAGAAGCATTAGCATACTTTATTGAGGGACATAAAGAACCCATAATAACTTGAGGGGAAAAATATGGCTAAAGTTGCTATTTCAAAGCTCGAACCGCCAGTTGACGAGGATAAAGTTTATGAAGCTGTGAAAAACGCTGTTGATTTACTTGGTGGAATTGAAAAATTTGTTAAGCCTGGCGAAAAAGTTCTTATAAAGCCAAACTTAGTTAGGCCTGCGCCTCCACCAACTACAACCGACCGCCGCGTAATTAGAGCCGTAGCATTGCTTGTTAAGGAAGCTGGCGGGAAACCCATTATAGGTGAAGGAACAGCTGCAATGACACTTTTATGGAGGGAGGAAATGGATAGTGATGACGTGCTTTTCTTAACGGGTATGTATAAGATTGCTGAAGAAGTTGGTGGTGAGGTTGTTCCATTTGATAAGGAAGGAAAATTCTACGGCAGAATCGTAGATGTTCCAGGGGGTGTTGTTCTTAGGAAAGCAAATATCGCTGAAATAGCTTTGGAGGTTGATAAAATAATTCCCGTTCCGGTTATGAAGTGTAGCATGGAAGGTGGTGGTGTCACGCTTTGCATAAAGGATTTACATGCTCTCGTGGATCCTTATACTGATAGACTTAAGTTTCATAGGTCGGATCTCTGGCAAAAACTGGTAGATATTGTAAAGGTTGTAAGAGATAAAATTAAGCTTTGTGTTATTGATGGAATTAAAGCTATGGAAGGTGATGGCCCAATTTACGGCGACCCGGTTGATATGAATGTTATTTTGGCGGGTGATGATCCGGTTGCAACCGATGCCATTGGTTCTCTCGTTATGGGGTTTGATGATCCTCTCAGGGAAATTGGACCCATAGCTATTGCTCATGCTGATGGCTTAGGTATAGGTGACCCAAGTAAGATAGAAGTTGTTGGAGCAAAAATTGAAGATGTTAGAAAGAAATTGAAAAAGGCTTCCTGTGAAATTTTGGCTGGAATATTTCCGAACATTGTTTTTATTGAAGGCGGATGCTGTAGAGCTTGTAAAGCATGGATAAAATTTACCTTGTACGCTTTGAAAGGGGAAGGCGTATTAGATAAGGAAGTCCCTAAGAGAGTTGGGAAACTTGTTTTTATTGCTGGAGTAGATCCTTCGCTTCCAGAGGACCCAAAAGAACTATTAAAAATAGGGTTGCCTATTGTTTTTGGAGACTGTGCCTTATACTCAACTAAAAGCACAATATTCTGGCAGTTAAGAGAAAAGGCTGTATATATTCCGGGTTGCCCGCCCTTCGCAGTTGGAAACCAAGCACGTTTAATAAAGAAAGCAATGGGACTACCGATAACAAAAAGAGAAGCATGGGGCTTTTTACCAACCTACACTCATTAAAACATCATAAC
>JAGGSW010000055.1 GCA_021158895.1 Candidatus Odinarchaeota archaeon
TTCATATAGTCTTTTTGAATATCTTTTCAAAAAAGCACTATATATCGGTCTTTTAGCACCCCCAAGTAAAAACTTTGCTTTCATGGCACCAGAAGTTAAGTGAACTTCAATTTTTTCAAGGAACTTTTCCCTATATTCCACAGTCGGAATAGTGCCCTTCCTTCTTACCTCAGTCAACTTTTTGGGAGCCAAAACCATACCTCTATCCACTAAAACTTTCTCAATTATAGTAGCTATCTCTGAAACAGAAGACTTAGCAAGTGGGTCCACAACTTCAGGTGTAACTATATTCACAAGAGGGACCGGAGCCGTAGGTCTAAGCTCAGCTGGATTAAAAACCAAAGCACCCACTCCTTCCTCAACTTCAACTGGATGCCCCTTATGTAAAATTGTTCCCTTAACGACACCAGGTCCAATGAGACATGATCTAACAATATCTTCACGTAGCAACGTCCAAAGCTGTTTAGACGCTATAAGAACTTCTCCCTTAAATTCAACGTTTTTAATATACGGAAGATTTAAATCGGGAATATACAGATCTAAAAGCCAGTAAAGAACAGTTTCAGCTGCTTCAATAGACTCAGAGCCTGTCAAACCTCCCGCCTCAACTTAGCCTTTAACAAACTTATTCATTAAGTGACTAAAGAGAAACTCGGATAAAATTTTTATTCTATCTTCACGTGATTGAGTAACAAGTTCCTTTACTTTTTCTCTAAGTTCTGCTTCCGGAAACTCACCAACATCAAACCTTCTATACATTTCTGAGAGAATATGCATAACAGCATCCTCAGGATCCACGTCCTGCTCTAAAAGCGCTTTTAATACCTTCTCAACCGAAGATTTCAGAAACCTGACCTGATCTTCTCCACTCCTCCTTTTTGTAAGCATAATATCTCTCTCTAAAAAGTCAGTAGGCTTAACTAAATCTGGCTCAACTTTCCCCCCTCGAGTAATTGGACCGCCCACAAAAAGATAATGCGACACTTGAACTTCTCTAGGAGTCGGGCGTGGTGCCGAATTTAAAATTAACTCTAAATAAGTCTCCTTCATCAAATCTGAAACTGATTTCGACAAATCCTTAATAATATCTGCAACTCTACTTTTAATGTTTTCAAAAAGCCTTATTCCCTTTACATCTTTTATTTTCTCATATATTTTTGACATAAATTCTTTAAGAACCCTTTTCCTTTCTTCTAATAATTCAAATGCTTTTTCCCTACTAGTTTTCTCAAGCGCACATATTAACGCTACCGCAGCATCCAAATAACTAGTTCCTTTGTGTGTCTTTAACCATTCATCCATTACAGGTTCAATAACTTCATCAATAATCCTTTTCCTCTCATTTAAAAAGTTAATAATAGAACCTTCTGATACTGTTTCCTCATCGGATACTATGCGTTCCCAATTAGCAAGATTTCTCACAGCTTCTTCAGCATTCTTCCTAAAAGGGCCATAGAGATATTCTATCCACTTTCCTTCTTTAACTGCAAAATTAAAAAGATAAGACGAAATGTTCGGGACTTCAAAATCAACCCCTTTCAGCCTTTCCAGTTCCCTCATTAATATCTCACATACGCTTTCCGCATCAAGAATACCGTCAAGTTCCAACCTTACAGCTACTTTGGCGATTTCTAATGGGACATTTAACCTTCTAGATAACTCTTCAGCTTCTTTATCTGGTGCTTTCCTGACTTTTTCGGCTAAATCTCCGTATGTTTCCTTAAACTCTTTCCTTAGCATACTAGTATACTTTTTAGCATCGTTCTTTTGTTCCATAATGATTCTTCCTCGGCAAGCATGTAAACAATATAGAGTACGTAATATCAAATATTAATATTATTAGGGGTAACTACTATTACTCTTGATCATATTTTAGCCTGTTTCTCATGAGTCAGAGTAAAAAAATTTTTATAAGGAAAGTATGTAAGGTGTGTGATAAAATCTAGCACGGAGAGAAGATGCTATGGAGAAAATAGTGGTAAACAAAATAAATGTAACGCCAATAGAAGAACAACCAGTAGAAATGGTCGAAAGAAAAGGACTTGGACACCCAGATTCAATATGCGACGGAGTAGTAGAGCAACTCAGCGTAAACTTGTCTAAATATTACCTAGAACACTACGGTCAAATACTTCATCACAATGTTGATAAAGGAAGCCTTGCCGGGGGACGATCAGAGCCGAAATTCGGAGGAGGAGAAGTTTTAGAACCTATATATTTACTTGTAATAGGAAGAGCTACCACTGAGATCATTAAAGATCATGAAATAGAAAGAATACCAATAGGAACCATTGCATTAACTTCAGTTCGAGAATATTTGGAGAGAACCTTCAGGTTTCTAGATATATCAAAACATGTTCAAATAGATTATAAAATAAGGCCTGGCAGCCAAGATTTAACAGAGCTATTTAAAGACCCATCCAAAGTTCCTCTATCAAACGATACAAGTTTTGGTGTAAGCTTTGCCCCTCTCTCTGAGACTGAAAGACTTGTATTAGAAACTGAACAATATTTAAATTCACCTAAACTTAAAAAGGAACTCCCAGAAATAGGAGAAGACATCAAAGTAATGGGCCTAAGACATAACAATAAAATTAAACTAACAATCGCAGCAGCAATAATATCCTCATTAACATATGACCTAGACCACTACATCAATGTAAAACAAGAAATAACAAATAGAATTTTAGATTTAGCTGCTAAAATCACCGAAAAGGAAGTAGAAGTTCTTGTAAACACAGCTGACAAAATAGATAGAAACAATCCAAGAGTATACATAACGGTTACTGGGACCTCCGCGGAGTCAGGAGATGATGGACAAGTAGGTCGTGGAAACCGTGTCAACGGATTAATAACACCAATGCGACCAATGTCACTTGAAGCAGCAGCAGGAAAAAACCCCAGAAGCCATGTAGGAAAAATATACAATATTCTGGCAAAAAACATCGCGAATGGAATAGTAAATGAAGTTAAAGGCGTAAAAGAAGTTTACGTAAGAATCTTAAGCCAAATAGGCAAACCGATAACTGAACCCCAGCTTGCCAATGCACAAGTCTTACTTGAAGAAAACGCCAACTGGAATGTTATAAAAAATGACATCGAAGCAATATTAGAAACCGAAGTCACAAATGTAACAAAACTAACAAATAGAATAATTAAAGGGGAATTTCAAATATTCTAAGCCAGAATATCAATTTACAGTTTATACACCAAGAATAACAAAGAGAAAGTGAAACGCAAAGCCAAAAGACAGCGAAAATAACAGCACAGAAATAAATATTTTGATCCAAGAGCGATGTGTACTGTATTCTACATGAATTACTAAACCCATTAAAGCTAAAATCCCTATTACTATAAGCGCCACTATAATATAGGGCATTGACTTGTATATCAA
>JAGGSW010000134.1 GCA_021158895.1 Candidatus Odinarchaeota archaeon
ACTATAATTTAACTCTAAAGTTTAATTCCAAAAGGCTCGAGTTCGTATATATTCTCTTTCAGCATTTAAAATTTCTATGTAAAAATCGTTTTCATCATCATATTTCTTACTTAATATTTTTGCTGCGACTTCTGGACCTACACCTCTAGCTGCTAAAACTATTAAAGCTTGCTTACCACTTGCAACAAGTAAATTAGCTGTTTTCCAAAGTTTTTTAACTATTTTTTCTTCTTCATCTGTTAATTTCTGGCCGAATTTATATTTCTTTAATATTTTTGTAATGTTGGTTTGATGAGGATATGTAATGCCAATTAACACTGATCCACATTTTGGGCATTCAACTTTTTCTGGTAGGGTTTTAATAGTTCTGACAGTTTCCCAAGAGGCGCAATTTATACAGACAAGCCTTACTCTTTCGTTAAGAAGTCTTTCCTTGACTATTTTAGCTAATTCAACTTTAGGTTTACCCATAAGAACATAATCGGAGGGATAGAATCTAGTCAATGCATTAAGAGCAATAGGAGAAGGGTCAACTAACGACTTAACCACAAGAACTATTTTTCCCCTTCTTATGTCATTTAATACCTTCTTAGCGAGCACAACATTAAAATCTGTGGCTAATGCTTCTCGGACAGCTTCTTCAAAAATTAAAGTATCTCGATAAGCATCAAGGAGCTTCCATGCTAAATGTAGGTTAAAGTCTACATCCCTACTTATAACACCAAATCTCCTTGCAACATGAAACATCCTCCAAGCTAACAAGCTGGAGTTGCGTAAAACTACTTTAAGTAAACTATCTAGGCTTCTAACATCTATTTCTTTTCTTAGAATGCCTAAAACATTCTTAGAAGATATTTTTGCTGGCGTTTTAAGTATTATCCGGTAGGGATCAACATTTAAACTGATATCGATCCCTAATCTAGCACTTAAGAGAGCTGCAAGTACTCTTCCCAAGGTTTCATTAACCAAATTTCCAAAACAAGCATGAATAACCAAAACATCATCTAAAACTTCAATTAACATCAATCGGTCAGTTGGAACTGGGAGCCCTCTGTCAATTTGCTTCTTTATGGTCTCCTCAACCTTCTGGGCAGCTTCAATATCGAGAAATAGATTGTTTAACAAAAATGGTAAAGGAGACTCACCCCTTTTTATCGTTTCAGCAATTTTCCCCCTTAATTTACCTACCTCAGAGGCTACATAGTATAAGACTGGTATCTGTTCTCCTTCCCAACTTGGGATGGCGCCTTTAGGATCATCTACGCAGGATACAAAAATTTTTTCCTCATTTATTTGAATAATTTTCCAAGCAGAACCCTTCATTATGAAGGTAGTGTTAACATCGCCGTGCTTAATTACAAATTTCTCATCTAACGTACCAATTTTCTTCTTTGTTGCGGAATCAACAACCTCAAACTTCCTTACATCCGGAATAGTAGAAATACTCTCATAATAGTATTTCCTCGTCTTCCTAGTCTTTTTGACAACTACATTTTCAACAATTCTTATTATACCCAAGTAACTCATTAATTCCAATAGTTTTAGCAATTCTTTTTTATTTAAACTTCTATAGGGGAATGCTCGCTTAACGATATTAAATATATCATTCACCGTTATATTTCCCTTATCGAGAATTATTCCGGCAATTTGGTGACATAAAACGTCAAAAGCTTTTTCATGTATAATTATGGGTTCAAGTTCCTCTCTTACGGTCTTAAAAGCTATAACAGCGGACTCTAAGATATCATCCATATCATCCAGAGCTATTATAACACCTCTTGAAACCCTTCCAACTCTATGGCCACTTCTTCCAACTCTCTGAACCAAACGAGTAACTTGTCTTGGAGACATATATTGAACAACTAGATCAACGGTTCCTACGTCAATACCCAATTCCATAGATGATGTACAAATAATACACTTCAATTTTCCGTCCTTAAATAGTCTTTCAACTTCTATACGTATATCTTTGCCGAGCGACCCGTGATGCACATCAACGCTAAGAGAAGGGTCATATAGGTGAAGTCTTGAAGCTAGAATTTCAGCTATCTCACGGGTGTTCACAAAAGTAAGTACAGATTGGCTCATTTTCAATAATTCAACTAATGCTCGAATTCTTGCAGCAGTTTCAGGAGTACTAAATATTTTTTTGCTTATCTTTACGTCTTCTGCTTGGGGAGAAGGACATAAAACCTTCAATTCAAACTCTTTGACAATTGGAACCCTAACTATCTCTACATGTCTTCCATTGCCAACGAGAAACCTACCCACAACTTCAGGACTTCCAATTGTAGCAGAGAGACCTATACGTTGAAATTCCTTTTTAGTTAGTTCTTTTAGTCTTTCAAGTGCAATTGCTAATTGAACACCCCTCTTCTCGGTTACAAGTTCATGAATTTCATCTACAATAACCCATCTGACATTTTTGAGCCATTCTCTCAGTCTTGCCCCGGGTAAAATTGCCTGTAAGGTCTCAGGAGTAGTTATTAACATATCTGGCGGATGTAATGACTGTCTTCTTCTAACGGAGGGAGCAGTGTCACCGTGCCTGATCTCAACTCTAATACCTAAACTTTCAGCGAGATTTATCACTCTTCGAAAAATATCTCTATTCAAGGCTCTTAAAGGCGTTATATATAATATCGATATAGGTTTAACTGCTTTCTTTTCCTTTTCATTCAAATATAAACTAAATACCGGTAATAAAGCGGCCTCGGTTTTACCTGAACCAGTGGGAGAAATCAAAAGCACATTTTTCCCGTTTAAAATATGTGGAATAGTTTTTCTCTGCGGTTCAGTAGCCTCAAATAGTCCGAATTCTCTTAACCTCTCTCTAATCTTTTTATGTAAAAGACTAAAGGGATCAACATTACTTTCCTTTACTTGCAATACTCTTCACTCTCTTGCGAAAATACGTGAGAAAAATCTTTAAGTCGGTTTTTCTTGTGTAAGATGTTCTCTCTATTTCCTCTTCTAATGCTGCTATAAACTCTTCTATTTTGTTTGCTCTTTTTGATATTTCTTCTATTTTTTCTCGTGTCCATTTTATTTCTGAAATATATGGTATAACGTCCTCAAGGGTTGCATTGATAAGGTACCCCAAGAGGTTGTTCATTGTTAATCACTATGGTTGTTCTTCTTTCGCAAGAATAATATATGCCAATATAAGTATTAAGATTAATATTCCAAGAGCGACATTTAGATCCAATAAGACTTCTATCATATTTGCTTCCATCACGTTTCCCTCAAACTTTATCATTGCTCTGAAAAACACTTTTAAAACTAACGACATCAACACTTATTTAAATTTTTAGAAGTAAGAGGTCTTTCTTCATTATTTAAGGTGCAATAATTTTTACC
>JAGGSW010000038.1 GCA_021158895.1 Candidatus Odinarchaeota archaeon
GTTAGTAGCTTTCCTAATTTTTTTACGCCGATTTCGATTGTTCTCTCGTCCCTATAACTGAATCCTAGACGCATGGTATTGATATTACGCGAGCTTTTTTCTATTCTTTTTGTGTCTGGATTGTAGACATATCCTTTTATTGGATAGAAGGAATGCCCTGGTACGTATAGTATTTGGTTTGGGAGCGCTACCTTCTCTAGGAACCTTTTTGCGTCAAACATTTTCTTTGATTGCCACCATACAAAGAAGCCCCCTGTTGGATTAGTTCTTTCGCCTTCAGGAAATGTTTCGTCTATTGCGTTGCACATTGCTTTACATCGCTTTTCGTAAATTTTTGTGATTTCTGAGAGTGTTTTTTCAAAGTAGTTGGCATAATATATGTTTAGAATTTTCTGTATCAGAGATGGTGTGCATAGATCTAGGTATCCTTTGTCTTTTACCACTTGTTCTCTTAGTGCATCTGGCATAACTGAATATCCCACTCTGAACGGTGCTGCTTCTTTCGATGTGGTCCTTAAGTATGCTACTCTTTGATTTTCTTTGTCAAAGCTTTTTATAGCTGGGAGTTTTTCATTTTTAAATTGTATTTCTCTGTAAGCGGCATCTTCTATTATTAAGAGATTCCACGTTTCAGCTATGTCGAAGAGTTGTTTTCTTCTTTTTGTTGGCAGTGTGGTACCCTTCGGGTTATCTGAATCTGCTATCACATACAATATTTCTGGTGGTTTTTTTATTTCATCTGATTTTTCTGCGGCTCGTAACGCTTCTTCTACGTATTCAGGTATAATTCCGTCCAGATCTGTTGGTACACATATGACTTTTGCACCTAGTTTTTCTGCTGGTGTCACAAAACCAAGGTATACGGGGGCTGGTGTAAGTATAGCATCGCCTGGATCTATTAACGTATCTAATATTGTGTATATAGCTTGTTGCGATCCTGTTGTTATAACGACTTCTTTCCATCCATCTTCTTTACTTAGTGGTATTCCATCTTTTTCGCGTAGATATTTGGCTAAAGTTTCTCTAAAGGACTGTAATCCAGCTGTTGGACCATAATTGTACTCGTCTATTACCTCCTGTTTTCCTTCTGGTCCTTTTTTTATTTTTTCTAGCTGTTCGCTGCCAAGTTCAATTAATATTTTCGCAAAAACGTCTACTGGTATTGCCCCAGGTTTTCCCCCAGCAAAGTAATATGGTACATCATATTTTAGAAGCCTTCTTATTTCTGATTCCGGTATAAATTGCGTCCAAGCAGCAAAATCAAAAAACTCTAGTTTTGAATTCATATTATCCTCAACTCTTTTATTTCATTTATGTCTGCATGTAAACTAAAGTATCAACCATTATAATAATTTTTCTTGCAGAAAGTGAAAAACAAACTTCGTATTTTTGCGGAGATACTGTTTTAATGCAGATTATCTGAGTGAATTAAGGCTGTTAAGGTATTCACTCTGGTTAAAAATTTTTAACCATCGCGATTGCATTTATTTCTTATCGAATTAAGTTAAATTATTTGATTTTTAGCATAAGAGACTTAACAGTGTATCTTGATGTTGAAATTAATGCAACTACAACAAGCAGAGCTGCAAAATATATTAATCCTATCCAACCAAAAGCCTCTACGAAAAGTCCTCCCACAAGACCCCCCAAAGTGTCACCAAGTCCTAGCATCATACTGTACACTCCCATTACTGGTCCCCGCTTGTCTTCTGGAGTTTCATCTACCACTGATGCGAGAGCTGCAGGCGGTAAAGCGCCAATGCCTATTACCAGCATTCCTATTAGGGCAAGTAGTGGTATTGGAATGTCTGTTAGACTTTTTATGTTTGGAAACGCAATAAAAATTATTGGTATCAGTGTTATTAACCCTGCTAGACTTAACACACCTACAATTAAAACCTTTGTTCTTCCAATTTTGTCTGAGATATGTCCCCATATTGGTTGTAAGAGGCCGAATGCTGTACCTGCTGCTGCAAATAAAAGGCCTGTTTGTAATCCGCTTACGCCAGCTTCCTCAGAGATTACAGGACCAAAGGTTGATGCCATGCCAAATAGTGTTGTAATACAAAGCCATAGGGGGAGAAGGTTTCTCAATTTTTCGTTCTGTAAAACTATTTTTAGGTCCTTAATCGACGATATCGATTCGATCTCCATTTTCCTTCTTTCCCTTCTGGCTTCATATTCTATTACACAAACTAGGATCATTGCTGCTGCTACGAAAAGGGGTGCTGATATTGAAAGGAAACATTTGATTATATTTGATAAATTATTACTTACATCAAAATAGTCGTAGAAGAAGCCTCCATAAAGGAACCCCGCTATGTATCCCGATATAGTCGAATAGTCGTAGAAGCCCATTAGTTTTCCTCGTTGTTCTGGTGAAGCATAGTCAGATATTAGTGCAAGAGTTGAACTAACCTTTGCCGCGGCGCCCAGCCCTACTATCGCGTGAATTGTAAGTAGCCAAATTGTTGAGTTTGAAATGGGTATTACTGCAACAGTTGTACCTGCAAGTAATGTACCATAAAGCATAACTGGCTTACGACCTATCCTGTCCGCTAGAACTCCGAAATATGCAGCTGTAACCATCTCACTGATTGAATACGAAATGTCTATAAATGCTATTTCTAGGGGGTCTTTCCCGATAACGTTCAAGTATCGTCCAAACACCAAAAGGGTTGCCGAAAAGGATGATCTTAATAGAAATGTAGCTATATATAATGCAACTAGTGAAACTGTGTAAGATCGAATCTTTTTCATGCATATCCCCGTGTTGGTCTTCAACTAGCAAATGTTAATGGTTGAGTCTGTAAATTGTCACTCCACAATAATTAATGTTACTATTACCTTATCTTTTCGAAAAGCTGTTGAGGCCTTAATACGAATAAAAATAGCTACTTAGATTTTTTGCATTGTTCAACATGCTTTTTTCTAAACTCTACCCAAAAATTTTCAAGATTTTTACCACAATATGGACATCGTCTAAGTCTTGGTATAGACACCACCTCGCTAGCAGTTGTTATTTCAACTCAATTGAAGCAAGGTGTTAAAGTACCACCGCTTTTATAAATTTGCTCATATGTCTTTAAAGGTTCATCTTAAAGTTAGAATGAACTGTGAAGATTTTACCGATAGCTAAGTGAAATTATTGGAATTTATATACATCTCTTTAGACTTTTTAATGGTGAATAAAATGCCTCCATCAGGACCTGCTGGCCCAGGAGATGCACCTTTCCCACTATAACTCAAAATACCTATATTTTTTATGTTTTTCATTTAAGG
>JAGGSW010000042.1 GCA_021158895.1 Candidatus Odinarchaeota archaeon
ATTTTAAGTTGTTGCCCTTGTCATTTAAAATCCGAGGAAAACACATCTAAACAAGACATCTTCTTATTAAATTACCCCACTTGTCCAAATGCTTTCCTTGCAATAAAATAAATAATGGAAGATAAAATAAAGTGTTATTTTCTTTGTTTTAGAACTAAGTACGAAGCAATTACTGCCACAACTATTACGATCAACGCTACCGCAATGTACGAGGTAGGATAACCAGCAACACCTTCGGAAGTCTCAGTAGTGGTGGTTTCCTCAGCAGTGATAACTAAAGTCCATAGAGATGTATGTGTTGTTACAGCAACCGCATAATGCACATCGTCCTCTACAACGATACTAGTAGGCACCGTGTTCCAAGTTCCAGTTTGTTCATCGTAGTATGCTATCTTTACATCTTCTGACGATATGTTTTCTGGAATCCTTATTTTAATTGTTAGATTTCCACTAAGTTCCTCCGAGTTAATTTCTAAAACCACATCTACCGCAGGTGTTAAGTTTTCCGGTAGTTTCCTTAAAACTTCTTGTACATCGCTCGCGTTAAACGCTCTTGATACTAAAGTTGCGTTTCCTTTTGCTTCCACCTTAATAAGCACGTGGCCTTCCTTTTCAATTTCTAGTTTTCCGTTTTCTAAATTCACCAGTATGCATTCATTAACAGAAATTCTTGCAGTTTTTCCGATAGCATCTATAACCTTTTCAACAGCTGGACCATGTAATCTATTTCTCATCTCAGCTAACTGTTCTTCACTGTATTCTCCTTCCTCACCTTCAACTATAGACCTAACTATGATCCTCAGTGAAAAGCCTTGGTCATCCAAGTATGAAGTGAAATTATTAAAGCTTCCTGTTGACATCGTGGCTCCAATGAAAGAACAGAAATCTATTGTTGCACCAGGAGTCACAAACATAGCTTCATGTATTCCAAAGTACGTCTTCAAAGATTCGTTTTCCGTATCAATGTATTCCAGCACTTTTGGTAGAAGTCCTTCTCTATCGCCCCAAGCATCGCTTAACAATTCTGTCGCAACGCTAATATTTACATTAACCACGTCAGAAGTGGTTACATTATACCATGTGACCGGTGAATCACCGTATTGCTGAAGAACAATTCCTAAACGTTGCTCAACAAGCTCCTTTATAGTGCCATTCGTGTTGTCTGTAACATGAATATACACAGTGCCATTAAAGTATCTGAATACTTGAATAACTCCATTCTCCGTAGCTTCTCCGCATACCTCTTTTGACTCCCTTATAAGCTCCATCATTTTACTACGATCTTTCACTAGATCCTTCATGTCGTCTGGCGTCATATTCTCTATGGTCGTCACATTACTAAAATCGCTGAGTTCTTCCCATTCGCCTTCACGATGTCTTTCCATGAAAGTTGTCATATTCATCAATGCGTAATGGATCGTGTAACTGGTGAAATTATCAGTTCTCCTATAGAAAAGACCTGCAAATACTGCTTGAGAATCTAATGTTCCTGGAAGAGTAAAAGTACTCATGTTCACCAATGTACCATCAACGATTAATGTGTCATTTGTAACAGCCACTGCACGTAAAGTAGCTATTTTTCTTGTCATCTCCATTCCTGTTTGATGCTCTGTCTGGGTTCCAGCAGCTTTATACTCTACAAGGGCAACGGTTGATGGCGTTAATAACATAAAGATCATCGCACACACCAATGCCGTAAACAGCAATTTTTTCATGTCAGTTACCTCACTGTTGTTTTTCTCTCATATTTTTCTATGTATTTTACTGAATACAGCTTGAAATATAAGCATTTAGTTAAAATATTCCCTAATCGTGACTCTACAAGCCTCGAAACCCATACTCGAGAAAATTCGAGGTCATATACCTCACCCTACAAAAGAACACAACAACATAACGTGTTATTGTACAAAGCATGAAGGTATCTTTGAATAATTAGAGAAAAGTATCTTTCCATAAAGCCAACTTTCTCCACCCATCAACCCATAAAACAGTTAATTCTCAGGAAACTCAGCTATAAAGTAGTTGGGATTGATATATCTCCCATGTATATAGAGGATGCTAGAGGAAGGGCTAAGGAACATAATAATGTAGCGGAAGATGTAAAGTTCTTGGTTGGGGACGAGTGCATGTTTTGTCAGAATAGCGAACTGTGCATTCAGAGATCTTCAAATAAAAATATTTCAACCAAAAATTTGGGAAAAATTTGGGAACCTCATGGTTCTTCACGAAAATGAATTTAACTACCAAACATCGAAACAAAAAGCACTTGGCACTTCTTTGAGCAAGAAAATAACGATCTGAAATTTCTTAAAAACTTGAACTTAGACTGTACAGCATACATGAACTCGTTGCAATTCTGAGAAAAGCAGGATGGGAAACCATAGAAACATACAAAAACATAATAATATTAGAGCCATTCGACCCTCTAGGGCCAATCAACATTGTAGCAAAGGCAATGTGACAACAAGAAAAGTAACAACATTTCGGTGCTCATTAACCGTAAGTTCAATTGAGAAGATATCTTAGATATTGGTCCGCTACTGGTTGAATATTCTCCTTAATAGTTCTAAATCTTCTTTTAATTTTCGTGAAAATTCTTTACGGTACTCTAATACAAGTGAAGAATTGGGATTTATCAAATCGACATTAAGTATTTTATGAAAATCAAGTATACCCTTTTCGCTGAATATTGGTATATGGTTCAGAGATTTTTCTGTAGCTTCACCAGTTTTCTCTCTGTTTGAAACGTGGTACACAAATATGAAATCCTTAAACTCTCTTATTTGTCTAACTATTTGATCTTGATCATCTGGAATGTGAGAAAAATCGTAACACATCCCATAGAAGTCTCTTTTCGCGCAAAACCTATATATTTCATATGAGTTTCTGAAAAGTCTATGTTCGTTAATGAAAGTTTCCCAGCAAAGCGTTACCCCGTAATCCTCAAGTATAGAGGTAATCTTTTCATCCAATATCCTTACCGCATCTTCCCTAGTAAGTCCTCTCTTCAAAAAGCAAGGGTGCAACACAATTGTGTTACAACCCAACCTATTGGCAAGGATACAACATCTTTCAATTATAATCTTGAATTCCTCATCTCATTGTATTTTTGGACTCGGTGCGTGACCGGATTAAACTACTAACGATCAAAGGA
>JAGGSW010000121.1 GCA_021158895.1 Candidatus Odinarchaeota archaeon
CTGTATAGTAGTCAGTAAATCTAAGAACTTTTTTCCTTCTATAAAACACTAAGCCAACAATAACATCTAATGGAAGAAGAAAAGCTTTACCTATGCTTCTAACTGCGCTATCTTGTAGTGGAAGCCTTCTACCGTCGCTTTTTACAACCCTTATACCCATAAGTATTTTACCGAGGCTTTGACCCTTATATCCTTCAGTAATTGTCCAGTAAGCCCATAAGATTGAAGCTAAATATATTCTTAGGAACGTGTCGATTTCCGAGAAGGGTTGGGAACCTAGGAAAAATGTGTATCGAAGTATTTGAACTAAAATGTAAGGCAGAGTTATGTGAAAGTTAAACCAAGGGAAAGGTTCAAAATCTACAAGCTGCATATTGAGCGAGGCAAAAGAAACAACATATATAAGCAATATGTCAAGAAACCATGCAATAAACCTTTTAACAAAGGAGGCACGAGGAACTTCTAATTGTACAGATTCTCCTCCAAGCCTTTTCTCCAATAATGATATAACTGTATGTGCAAATCTTCCCTTTTCTGACAGTTTGTATTTTCCACTTTGCGTTTGCTCCAGCAAAGGCTGTAATTTTTTTAGGTGAAAGTTGAGTTTACCAGTTTCAATGTTTAGCATTGAGAGAAGATCCGAGTACGATACTTCCATGTTTTTGTGAAGTATTCTGATTATCTGTCTCCTAATTGGGTGCCCTATTGCTCCGATGAAGTCTGTGAGTTCTTTGACTTCGTCGCTCACTAATCTCCCTCACAGGTACTAGTTAACAGTTTTGAATAAATTTATGTAATATTTTAACACCATATGTAGTAGTAATTGATACTACTAGCGTAAACATTATATAAAACATTATCGGAATAGAATTAAAGTTGGAGGAAAAAACATGGCTGAAGAAAAAGAAGAAAAGATCAATCTTGAAGAAATAACATCTGCAATCAAAAAAACCGACGAAAGCATAAAAGAAGTCAGGAATACCGTAGAAGAACTAAAAGGGGACTTGAACGCATTAAAGGACATGAAGAATACATTGGATCAAATACTTTACGCTATGAAAAGATTTGAAGATAGACTGGAAGAAATATACAATGTTATGCGTGACTACTTCAAAAAGATAGAGGAAAAAACAGTTGTTCCTACACCAGTTCAAGAACCTGAACCAGTAAAACCCGTAGAAAAAGCCACACCTGAACCCGTGCCTCAACCTGAACCTAAAAAACCCGTAGAGATTCCCATTCCAGCAAGTGTGATAACTGGGATATTTAATGAGTTTACTTTCGCTTTAAGGCCTTCGGCTACTCCGCATGATGTTATCAATGCCCTAAACAATCTAAGGGAAAAATTGCTGAATAAAATACGTGAAGATCATCCTGTTTTCATTGAAATAGACAGATGGGTAAGAAGAATCAGGGCATACATTGCCGAAGGAAGAATACCACAGGACGAATTAGCAGATCTGAAAGCAAGGGCGGAAGACTGGAGGAAATCTATACATTAATGCCTAGAGTCAAAATAGCTACAAATACAAAAATAAATATTTGACATTGTTTTCGGCCTTCGTTGTAACCGTTTTATATGGGCTTTTCAGGTAGTATTGCATAGGCAAAGAGTATTGTGGCCAATATGCTTCCGAAAACTGTTATTCTCCAGTCATATGCTGAAAGAAACATGTAGAGAAATATGAAGAATATCACCGAAAGAATCGCCACGCCAATATATACTTTTTTATCTTCTTCGTATGCCACATCCTCGCCTAAATGATGAAATAATTCTACTGTCATTATTAGGAGGAACAATACGTATAGTGAGACTGATCTTAAATCAAAGCTTTCAAGAAGCGTTACTGTCCAGTAAATAATTGCTGCCATCGCGGCACCGTAAAGTCCTAGTGAAAATGAAACTTTCCACTGATTTTCAATTTTTATTACAACTGGGAAAAGTAGTGCAGCATACACTACAAAAATCACTATGTAGAGATCCAGTGACCAACCTAGCTTCACTACCGATAAGATTAATGCTCCTATTACGAGAAGAACTATGTAAATTAGTAGTTGTGTTGCGGGTTTAAATCTATATGCATCTTCAAGCCTTTTAGGTATTGGGAATTCGTCTTCTTTCATGTTTCAACCTCCTTATCCGGCGGGTACCATTGCTCTAGCTCTCCACATCATTAATGTGCGGGCGTGTCTCTTTCTCCAGCCTAGGCTGCCAAGCTGTATACTCCGAATGACGTAGAATAATTCTCTTGGATAGGGCATGTTTTTAAAGACCACAGGTTCTTTTTGACCTTTTACTTTAACTATGACGTCTCCTATTGGAACTCTAATGAAGTAGTTTAATAGTTTTTGAAGTAATGTAAATTGTAAGTCTACATCTTCTATAGTTCCTCTTCGTATTTTACCGCTTAATTCATCTGCAAGAGATTTGTCATAACTTATTCCACTCTTTTCTCCAACTACAACACTGTATTTCTCTCTAGCCCACGCCTTAATTATGTTATCTAAAGCATCTACGAAAATTATACCCATTCCTATAAGAAATAGTAGAAAAGCGTTTACACTAACCCCTTCTGGTAGAATATTTTGCACCCAGTTTGTTAAACTGGGTAAAACATTGAAGAAGACAAGTAGAACAAATATTATATCCGCTGCAAAGACCAGATACATGGCAAGAAAGTATAATCTTGGTAGGTACGGGTTTTGATAAGCTCCATATAGGATGTTATCATCTTTTGTTATTCTTCTAGCTCTTTCTAAGTCTGTTGATGTTAGAAAAACCAGAGGATCTACTAGTTGATACATTTTCCCTCTTCCTCTAACAATACCGCGTGCTTCAAGTTTCTTTAATATTCTTTCAACTCTATTTTTAGGTAAGCCTGTTATTTCAACGATTCTGTCAACGTGGAATCTTCTTTCATCAAGGTAATGTGAAACAATTGCGTCGATAACTTTTTCTAAGTCTGGGTTTCTTCTGGCTATTTTCCAACCTATGAATGAACATGTCCCAAAGGCCACAATTATAGAAACTATAAGCCAAATGAAATTTACCATCTGTTCTAGTCCCCTCTTTCT
>JAGGSW010000157.1 GCA_021158895.1 Candidatus Odinarchaeota archaeon
CTTAGGAGAAGGTATTATTTACTTGCGATTCTGTTTTTTAAGAAATCCTTAAATTTTTTAGCGTCTTCACCCATGTATAAATTGTTAAATAAGATGTAAACTTTTTCTACAGGTAAAGTTTTTACTTTAGAGAATAAGTATTCGAAGTCTTTTGTCGAATATTTATATCTGTACATTTTTTTACCAGGAGGAGCCCCGTGAAGTCTGAAATATGCTATATTTTCGACGAAGTGTTGTGGGTCTTGTGCAAAGGGGTCAACGACATGAATCAAATTTAATTTTTCGCATATTTCCTTAACTATGTCAGAGGTCCAATCTTTCCCTCTAGGTTCCCATCCAATGACTATGTTTCCCCTATCAATGGAATTAAAGAATTCTGTCATGTTTTTTAGGTTTTCTTCTGAGGGCTTAAATTTTGCAGGAGTCTGCAGTATGCATATTTTACTTTTTAGAATTTCACAAACATTTTTGATGGTTTCCCAAGCTTCGAATACTTCGTTTGTAGGCTTAAAAAAACCGTATTTATCTTTGTTTTTCTCTGAAATCTCTATTCCTGCCTTTTTATAGGTTGGCGAGGATGCAGGGTGTGTTATTAATTGCCATGCCTTTACTACAAATTCAAAATCATGTGGGGCATTTTTTCTCCATTTTTCAAGGGTATTTAGTCTTGGTGGTTTGTAAAATGTTTTTTGAACTTCAACAAGGTTAAATTCTTCAAAATATTTTTTCATTCCAC
The DNA here is from genome assembly GCA_021158895.1 of Candidatus Odinarchaeota archaeon. Taxonomy (GTDB): domain Archaea; phylum Asgardarchaeota; class Baldrarchaeia; order Baldrarchaeales; family DXJG01; genus DXJG01. The sequence goes on from JAGGSW010000157.1 coordinate 737, forward strand.
CGGGAAAACCGCAACATCCAACTTTAATATTCATATATTTTTTCCTCCAATGCTAGTTTCATATATGAATTTCGCAAGTTTAAGAAAAACATCGTTAACATTTTCTCCCGTCTTTGCACTAGTTCTGTAATGAGGAATTTTAAAAGATTCTGCAAGTCTTTTTTCTTCGGCTACACTAACTTTGCGGTCTTTGATTAAATCTACTTTATTTCCGACTAAAATTAATGGAATTTTTCCACAGTATCTCTGAACTTCGTTAAACCAGTTCTTTACATGTTTAAAGCTATTTTTGTTTGTTATATCATACACCAATAGACCGCCGGCAGCCCCCTTATAGTATAAGGGTCTTAATTTTTTAAATCGCTCCTGGCCTCCAGTATCCCATATTTGTAGCTTTATGGGTTTTCCTATACCTAGATCAACATTCTTAGTGTATAAGTCAACTCCTATTGTCATTAGATAACTATCAATAAAATATCCATGAGCAAATCTAATAGTTAGACTAGTCTTGCCAACACCAGCGTCTCCAACAACAATAACCTTAAACAAATAGCCTTCTGTCATCGTAAAGCCTCAAAATTTCCCTAAAATTATTTTATCAAAACAATATAAAATTGTTTACATGTACATGTATAATAGGTCGAGGATAAAATTATTATGTGGTTAGGATAACTAATGTAACTCTGTTAAGCCGCCTTAATGAATTTCTCCTCATACTTTCTTAAAAACTCTGAAGTCTCTTTTATATCTGAGAACAATTTCCGTACTCGCTCTATATCTTCGATATGTACCTTTTTCCTTCCTTCTTGTTTAGCATTAACAGCTGCTGGCGTGATTAAGAGTGAAGCAAATCTTAAAGAACTTTCTACAGCGATATCCGCTAGCTTATTTAGGGCTTCTTCGTTAAGTTCGACTCCTTCAGCTTTGGCTCTGATCTTTAGTATTTCCATGACTTCTTCTCTAGAGTAGGGCCTTGTGCGAATTATTAAAAGTCTGTCCAAGAAATCAAGGGGCATCCCCATCGGAGAAATGTAGTCGGTTCCACGGATCTTTGTTATACCACGATTTGTAGCTAAGATAATGATTGGTGCTAGTTCGCTTTCCATGGCTCGTGTCAGGAAGGAGAAGGCTTCCAGATCTAGGAGACTTGCTTCGTCAATGAATAGGACCCCTGGAAGGATTTCTGCTTTACCTTGCTCTACCCATTCTTTAACCATTTCATCAACTTGTTCTCTGATTTCGGGATCAATTTCCTTTTCTTCTCTTCCTCCAAAGAATAATGAAAGAAGCGTACTACCTGATCTTCTTGCGGTCATTTCATCTAAGTCGTTTAGAGTAACTGTGTAAACAAATTCCTTTTCCTTTAATATGGGCCCTGAGGGAACTGGAATTATTCGTTCGGCTTCAATGTCATACGTTTTTTCTCTTTCTGCGCTGCGTCCAAGCCTTGTTACTCTTCCAGTTTCAGCGTCTATCATTATTATATCGCCTTCCGATATTCCTTGATTTATGAGCTGCATTGCTACGCTCTGACCCACTTCAAACGTTTTTGTTTCATTTTTTGTCCTTAATGTAACTCTTGCAGACTCTGGTATTTGCATGTAAGGATTGTAAGGATTTCTGGTCATTTTTACATCTAAACTTTTGATTTCACCTTCGTATATTTTACGTAATTCATGTATTCTGACGCCAATGGATTTACGCATGGCACTCATCAATATTTCTGTCTTCTTTTTCTCCTCACTGTAGATTTCACTACCTGCAATCATTACAAAGGGTACATCTTCTCCTAATTCCTTCGCAATTGCTATAGCAATTGCGGTTTTCCCAGTTCCCGGCGGACCCGCTAATAAAACAGCTCTTCCAGCCATTTTTCCATCCTTGATCATGTTTACTATTATACCTGCCGCTTCTCTTGCTTCTGTTTGTCCAACCATGCCATCTGCAATAAGCTCAGCTTTCAAACCTTTCAGTCCGAGACCCTTAATGTGACTATGAGCGCCAATTCTTTCAAATCTTCCTGATCCTCGTACTTCTCGAATCTCCGCCACCCTACAACCCTCCTATCATCCAATAACTACTATTAGAAACGACATTCAAAATTTAAAGTTCACGTTGATAATATTAGTCCTCAAAAGGTTTAAGATTACACGGAGAAAAATTTTCGTTTCTAATTTCTTTGCCATAATTAATGTCTATAACGGCATGTCATTTTTGTAAAGAAAGGTTTTTGATTATGTTGACCATGGTTGTATGAGTGAAACATATATTCTAAAAATAAAACAAAAATTTTAATAATTTTAATCAAAGTTTTTAAAGCAAAGCTTAAATTTATAT
>JAGGSW010000173.1 GCA_021158895.1 Candidatus Odinarchaeota archaeon
GTCTAGGGGTAACCTAATACAATATAGGCACAACACTATATATTTCCATACATTAAATTAGTTTTACATATGAGCATTGACAAATATTAGGTGGTAGATTTGAAGAAGGTTGCAATTATCAAAATAGAAAATGATGATGTTTACGGTGCTGTTAAAAAAGCAATAGAAGCAGCAGGGCAACCAGATCTTAGTTCAGGAGACACGGTAATCGTTAAACCGAACTTATGTGCACCAAAACCTTACAATATTGGCGTAATAACAAACATTGAGGTCGTAAAAGCTGTTTGCAAATATTTGATAGAAGAAATGAATGTAAAGCCTCTTGTGGGAGATATGCCTATAGTAGGCTGGGATCCTAAAGAAGTTTACCAAAAACTTGGAGTAAAAGAAGAAGTTGAAAAAGTAGGAGCGCAATTCCTAGATTTTAGTGAGGAAGAGTTTATAAAAATAGAAATACCAGATGGAAAAAAGCTTAAATCAGTTAAAATACTGAAAAAGGCTTTCGAAGTAGACGGAATAATTAGCGTTCCTGTCATGAAAAACCACTTCTTAACTGGAGTAACTCTATCAATAAAAAACCTAAAAGGGCTAATTGCTCAAGACCAAAGAACAAAAATACACGTCCTAGGTTTACATGAACCCGTAGTCGACTTATTTCAAGCATTAAAAAACCAAGTAAAATATGCAATTGTAGATGGCACCTATGCGGCTAATCAAGTAAAACCCTCAGGCCCGTACTATGGACCAATAGAACCTGGAGAAGTAGTTAAAATGGATCTCATCATAGCTGGAAAAGACCCAGTAGCCGTAGATGCAGTAACCAGCAGGGTCATGGGTTTTGACCCCACAAAAATAAAAATTCTAAGCATAGCAGCTGAAAGAGGTCTTGGAGAAATAGAAAACATTGAAGTTGTCGGCGAAGAGGCAAAACCCTTCAAAAAATTCAAAGCAAGCTTCAAAGGAAGAATAATATCGTTCATGAGCAGAATTTGGACTACTAAAGTACTGAATCCCCTTGTAAACCCATTAGCAAAGAAGCTTTTTGGGCCGCAAATGGTTACCTTAAGTAGGGCACAAGAAGAGGTCGGTGAGGGTAAGAAAGGAGAAGTTGTTCTCATAGGTGAATGTGATGGCTGCGGAGTCTGCGTTAAATCCTGTAAAGTAAACAACATTAAGCTTGTAGATGGAAAACCAGTAATAGGCGACAGATGCATAAAATGTTTCATATGCGTAGAAGTTTGTCCAAAATCAGCCCTAGCAATTCAATAATTAACCGTACCCATAGTGGCATTAGAATTGGTATTACTCAAAATACGGTAAGAAAAGCTAATTCTTACCGAATTCAAAAGCGGATAATTTGTAAAGTATAATAGCAAGTATAAGTAGTGAGAACTGTAGATATAAGGGTGATAGCGGCGAAATTCTATACGCCATGATCCCAGCGATTAAAGGAGCTGCAATTCCGAATATTTTGTGCATTGAAGATATTGTGCCTAAAATACTTCCTCTTTTATCAGAGGGTATGAATTCGAAGAGATAAGGTCGATGAAATATCAGCCAAATGGTGTGGCCAAATTCCATAACCATAGTTGCTATGAAAAGAAGTATAAAAGTTTGTATTGAGTTTAAATTCCAATACTCTATATTTGCGGTGAATATCGCGTAAATAGTCATTAAAATAACCCCTGTATAAAGCATTTTAAATCTACTTTTCTTACCAGCCTTGTCGGCGGCGAAAGACGCCAAAATACTTGTCCCAGAAATAGCGACCTCTATAAGGATTACGAAGAAAACACTAAGCGATAAAACATTATAAACGTAATTATCCAAAACTAGTCCATAAGTTAAACCGAAACTAAAAACTATAAGTATTTCAGCAGCAGCTACAGGTAAAATCTGCCTAGGAATACTGGTAAATCTTCCTTCCTCTTTTAATCTGACTGTTTGAGATGTTTCAGGAAGCCATTTCCAAATATACATTAAAAAGAACATCGAAGATAGACTAGAAACGATGAAAAGTGTTCTAAAGGCTTCAAGAGATGTGAAGAAAAATCCAAGTAAAGCCCCGATAAGAGGAAACGTAACGAACTGTGCAGCTTCAGGTAGGGCCATGTGGTAGGTATACACTTTTTCTCTAATTTCCTCTGGGTAAGCGTCTCTTTCATAGACTTGATAAGAGACTGTAAATACCCCACCAATCCTTTCTAAAAGACTACCTAAAACTATGTGAATGGGTGAAGTTGCGTAGGCATAAATAATATTTGCCATACCAAAGGTTATCTCTATGATGGACATGGCAGTTCTAACCGAAAGGACTTTGTCTAATACTTTACCAATCAAAAAAGTAAAAATAACGCTCATTAAGGCTGAAATAGTATAAAGAAAACCAGCTACTTCAACATTGAATCCTAGTTTAAACAGATAAACTGGAAATATAACGTCGACAACTAGGAAAGGTGAAGTAAGAGTATAATAAATTATAAGTCTCCTAGCAGCAAGTGGGAATGACCTGAACTCTTTAAACATAATGGTTCCCTCAAGCAGAGAATGTGCATATAGCGAGAAAACGCTTAGAATAAAAAGATTTTGCTTAAAGGCAGCTGATGATTTAATTTTAAATTAAGATAAGTGATGTTCTACAAGGGTATCATGGAAGTGATATTAGTAATATCGGTAAACAGTATGAGAATTTTATTGAACTATAATCTAACAGTGAAGATTTGAAATTGTATTTTTGGATATATGTGAAGCATTACGACCTTTTCCAAAGGTTAAAACAGGTTTAGCTTGTTGCTTCAATTTTGCGAAATTTTTAAGTTTATATAGTAATTTCTGTGCTTCTTCTAAGGATAATTATATAAATAACGTGACACATAATTTATCATCACATCTAACTATGAAACAGTACTTTATGAGGCCAGATAGGGCATACTGTTGAATAAAAACTAATTTGTCGAGGTTAAGCGATTGAAAGATGTCAGGGAAGACGTCTCAGGGATATTAAATGAGATATTGCAAATTGTTGAGAGAACAATTGAAAT
>JAGGSW010000023.1 GCA_021158895.1 Candidatus Odinarchaeota archaeon
ATTTTATTATAAATAATAATGTTGTTGAGCGAATTGTTGAATATGCTGGTGTAGATCGTAATGACGTCATTTTAGAAATTGGTGCAGGCCTTGGAGCACTAACTAGTAAATTGGCTGAACACGCAAAGAAAGTTTACGCAATAGAAGTTGATCCAAAGCTATGTAAAGTTTTGAATGATAGGTTTTCAACAGCTAAAAACGTTGAGATAATATGTGAAGATGTTTTAAAGATATCTTTTCCGTCGGATTTTAATAAAATAGTTTCGAATCTTCCTTATTCAATAGCAACACCTGTAACCTTCAAAATTTTAGGCGCTTCTTTCCGACTGGCCGTCCTTATGTACCAGTTAGATGTAGCGAAACGATTGGCAGCACAACCGGGTACAAAGGATTACGGTAGGCTTACTGTGGCAGTTTACTATAAAGCAGAGGTACAGATTCTTGAAAAAGTCTCAAAAACTGCTTTTTATCCAAAACCGAAGGTGGACTCTGCAATAGTGCTTCTAAAACCAAAAGCAAAGTTGCTTAGAGTAGTCAATGAAGAATTTTTTCTACATGTAGTCAGAGACCTATTTTCCTATAGAAATAAAATGTTAAAGAAGGCATTATCTCATCTTTTCTCTAGAAAAAGGCTAAAAAAGAAAGAAGTGAGGAGAATTATAGATATTCTCGAAAAAAGGAATATAAGTCCCCAAAAAAGGATATATACTTTGAGTCCAGCTGAATTCGTGGATATTGCAAACGTTATATATTCGGAGGTTGGTGAAGCATTTAAATGAAGAGTAGTAAGATGGCTTTTTACGGAGAGTATAGGTTTGAGATTTTTGACGGTGTATACGAACCCGCAGAGGATACCTATCTTCTCGCCGATAATTTATATGTAGAGGAAGGAAGCCTTGTGCTTGACCTTGGAACGGGATGTGGGATTCTAGGAATCATTGCAGCAAAGAAGGCAAAAATGGTTGTGGCTACCGATATTTCCCCGATCGCCGTTAAATGTGCAAAATATAACGTGAAAATTAATGGCTTAACCAAAAATGTTAACATTATTTTAGGGGACTTGTTTCAGTCGTTAAGGAACAAAAAAATCTTTGATTTAATTGTTTTTAATCCGCCTTATTTGCCCAAATCCCCTTATGATGCCGACAACTGGCTTTCTAAGGCATGGAACGGTGGGAAGAGAGGTAGAAAAGTTATAGATAGGTTTTTAGAGGAATTTGATAATTATTTAAAACGCAGAGGAAGACTTCAGCTTGTGCAATCAAATCTTTCAAATCCGAAACTAACAATAAAAAAACTTGAAGAAAAGGGATTTTCAGTAGAGGTAACTGCAACTAGAAAATTACCGTTTTTCGAAGAACTTTATGTTCTCACAGCGTGGAAATAGGAGGTCTATACTTTGCCTGCAAACCTTTCCCCAGAAGCATTAGCAAAACAAAGAAAGTATCAGGAGGCAAAGACGCTAACAGAGAAAATAAGTGCCCTTGAGGAATATATTGCTGCTATTCCTAAGCATAAAGGTACAGAAAAATTGTTAATGCAGCTTAAAAGAAAACTAGCTAAATTAAAAGCAGAGTTAGAGTCAAGTTCTAAACGAAGTGGTGTAGGTGGAGTATCTTTTCATGTTAAAAAGGAAGGCGCCGGGCAGATAGTTCTTGTCGGTTTGACATGTGTGGGGAAAAGTGAGCTACTTAATGTTTTAACCGGAAAAAGTGTGAAGGTTGGTGATTATCCTTTTACGACAAAGCGACCAGAACCCGGTGTTACATACTACGAGGATGTACCCATTCAAATCGTAGAAGCTCCTGCTCTTTTCGAAAGCGCAAGCCGTGGAAGTAGGCTTGGGTCACAAATACTTAGTGTTATTAGAAATGCGGATGTTGTGGCTCTTGTGATCGATTTAACAGCAGATATAAATCATCAAATGAGGACCTTAATAGAGGAGTTAAAGAGTGGAAAAATTTACCTTAATATGAGACCTCCCCCAGTTGAGGTAGAAAAGACTCCTGGGGGAGGAATAAACATTATAGGTAGCGGTTATTTAAGAGACTGCAGTGTGGAAGACGTAGTAAGTTTGCTTCGCGATCACGGCATCTATAATGCCATAGTTAAAATATTTGGGCCTGTAAAGCTCGAAGATTTTACCATAGTTCTTGAGGGGGGTATTACATATAAGCCTGCTTTAATTGTAGCAACTAAGGGGGATTTGCCTGGAACCAGTAGTAATTTTGAAAAGTTAGTTAAGGAATTTGGAAGTGTGTTTAAAGTCGTCCCAGTATCTTCGAAAAAGCGGAAAGGAATTGATGCATTAAAGAGGACATTTTTTGAGATGTTAGATGTTGTGAGGGTTTATACGAGAGATCCTTCACAGGGAGTAAGTGAAAAACCAATAATTCTAAAGAAACCAGCAACAGTAGCTGATGCTGCTAAGAGAATACATAGAAGATTCATTAAGGACTTTAAATTTGCTCATGTTTGGAGGAAGTCTGAGAAAGTTGAAGTTTTAAAGGTTGGATTAGATTTTGAACTTCAGGATCTAGATATTATTCAGATTTACACTTCTTAACATGTGAGAAAAATGGAAGTTATTGTGATTTTTCTTGGCGCTGAAAATGAAGGAAATATAGGTTCCTTGGCTAGGGTAATGAAGAATTTTGGTTTATACAGGCTTATCTTGGTATCTCCTAAGGCAAAGATTGGAGTCGAAGCTTTTAAATCAGCTATGCACGCACAAGATGTCTTAAAATCAGTCAAAGTTTTAGAATCCTTTGACAAAGCTATAGAAGACGTGGATTTCGTAATCGGTACCACAGCAAGATTAGGGTGGAATTATAATGTACTAAGGACCCCCATATTTCCAGATCAATTATCTATATTGAGGGAGAGAGGGGGGAAAATAGCTATAGTTTTTGGTAGAGAAAGTAGCGGTCTTACTAACGAAGAGTTAAATAAATGCGACGTAATATTGACCATACCGGCAAATCCAGAATATCCCACCCTTAACATTACACATGCTGCCGCTATTATATTTTATGAAT
>JAGGSW010000047.1 GCA_021158895.1 Candidatus Odinarchaeota archaeon
CAACTATATATATATGTTTTCTGGTGTCTATAACCGCAAGTTATAGACCGAGAGTTTGACTTAAAACAATGAATCCAAAGAATAAAAACTTAAAACTTTAAGCAATTATTCGGTCTAAAGCTAATTATTTGAGTAAAGATGTTTAACTAGAATGTATGCAATTTCATAGAAAAAGTCAAAGAGTAAGAGGCCAAGAGCGTTCCATTTCAAGTATGGGATAAGAATTATACACGCAATTTTAAGGAAGGGTCTATGTTCCCAGATTTTAATGTAGATTTCTCTTATTTTTTCCTTTTCAGAAAAATAGTCGCTTACTTCGTCTAGAAAGGCTGAGACCGTGAGAATAAAGGTGATAACGATATTCCACTCTTTGGGTATTCCCAGCAAAGCCACGGTTAAAAATATAGTTAACAAGCCTAGGAGATGGTATCTGTTGTCTATTTTACCTGTCATACCTGTTCCAAGAATTATTGCAATAAAAATCATATTAGCTCCAGGATAAAGGGAAAATAGTAATCCTATGGAGAGACCAGAGAAAATAAACATAAATGCAAGGGTATTTTTTCCTCTTTCTGCTCCTTCATCAGTTAATTTCATCGTGAAACCTGCTAAACTGTAAAGTAGCATCGCAGTAATTGTGTTCAATTACGGCACCCATGTTTGTTCATTAAAATGTTCTTTAAAAAAGCGGAAAAATAAAAGGAAGCTTAACGACACTAATAAAATGTCCATAATTATTACTCCATTTAAACCATAAAGTACAAAAATAGGATAGGGTGCTATGGGACCCAAAGCATATCCAACAAAGCGAAAGGAACCATAAATAGAAGATATTGTACCTCTAAGTTTCGGATCTATTTCAACAGCCAACGTATTAAGAGGAGTAAAACTTAGCGTCGCGATAAATCCCATAGCAAATAGCAATATGGGAAGATAGGTAAACCAGTCAATAAACAGATAGAGTGAGATTAAGAAATCTAAACTTAGAAAACCTATCAAAACAACTTTTCTACGACCTATGAAGTCTGTTAAAAACCCAGATATAATGCTGGCAATAATCCCGCCTAGACCAGCAGCAAATAGGTAAGTTCCCCACACGTTGGAAGGAAGATTGTAAGGTGGATACAAAACAATATTAGATAAAAACGTATAGATGCTAAGTCTCGTGAAAAACAGTGTAAACCCCATAAATCCTATCAAAACAACAAGAAAATTAAATATTCCATACTTCAATATCCCAAATACTTCCTTTCTATCAAAATGCATTAAGTTCTGCTCAGGGAGGAAAAAGTAAATTAAAATGAACAGTATTAAACCGAATAAAAGCATCACAAGAAAAACATATCTCCAATAAATTAACCCCATAAATCCTCCAACTAAGGGACCCAATGTTGCACCTAAAGTGGTTAATAAAGCCCCAAAACCCATAACTCTTCCCCTTACCTCAGCTTCAAATACATCTCCCACTAACGCCATGGAAATAGGTGTTATGAACGCTGAACCAACTCCCTGCAACACTCTTGACAGCAGGAAAATTGTGATGGAAGGGGAAAAATAAGACGATAAAGCTCCAAGCGAATACATTGCTGCACCAAAGAGAAGCGTTTTCCTTCTACCATAAAACACATCGCTCAGCATCCCAGAGAATAGCTGCAAAACACTGAAAGGTATCATATACAATGTTATAGTTAAGCTGAGATAAAATTGCCCAACATTAAAATCGTTGCTAATATATCTGAAAAGAGGTAAAATCATATTCCCTCCAAAAGGCCCGCTAAAAGCTGCAATACCGAGAATAACTATCACTAGTGGTTTTTCCCATGTCATCGTCATCTCAACTCAATAACTGTTATACGTTCTTAATTTCAACTAATACTTTATAATATCATGTTTCCATAATTATATGGAAACATAAATGAGAAATTAAAGAATCTTAGATGGTTCGTGATATTTATATTTAATTGGGATTGCAAAGAGATAAAAGTGAAGCGTAAACCTCAATCTGGTCAGTAATTATTGACCAGAGAGGAAATTGAAAGATAAGCAGAGGAAAATTATTGTTGTATCTAACTAGAAAATCCCATTAAGGGAGTTGAGAGTAGACTGCTGCTATAAGTAGAGGAAATATTATTGTTGCGTCGCCTTGAATGGTCGATATTATTCCTTCTTCCTTAACCTTCCCCCAAGATATTGCCTCATTGAGTCTTGCACCAGAGAGACTCCCATCGTAAGGCTGTGCGGTGGTTATTTGTACAGCGTAGTCTAATCCCCCTCTTAAAAGGTTCGAGGCGATTGTGTAGTGTTTTGAGATACCGCCGCCGAGAATTATTGCTCCAGTTTTCTTAGAATCGTAAACTATATCTGCAAGTTCCTTCATATCTTTGGTTGCATCAACAACGAGCTCATGTTCTTGATTAAACAAAAATACTTGTAGGCCTAGAGCTGAGTCTTGGAACCCAGGTGAAAAAATCGGCACGTTATTCTTAGCTGCTTGATAAACAAAAGAATTTTCGTCTGGCTTCATTCTTCTGCCTATTTCGTAAATCAGCTCCCTAATAGAAATGGTTTTCTTTTCTTCGTAGATCTCTAAGAGTATTTCTTGAAGAACTTTCTCTAAAAGCTCATAGTTTTCATTTGGAACATAAATATTACCTAGTCTATTGATATTCTCTCTATGAAGCTTGATGTCGTTAGCCTCAAAACTTCCAATGTAATATTTTCCGCCATATGCCTTTATAATATCGTGATCAATGCTGCCACCAGTAGTTATAATTACATCTACAAGTCTACGCTTAACTAAATCGGCGAAAACAGATCTTAAACCAGTTGCAACAAGATTAGCCGTAAAAGAAAGAAAAACGGTGCAATCCTTATCTAAAAACATATTCTTAACAATTTTTACACCTTTAACTAAACTAAGAGACATAAACCCTCCACATTTCCCTAATTCATCTATAAAT
>JAGGSW010000112.1 GCA_021158895.1 Candidatus Odinarchaeota archaeon
TTTTAACCTCATTTTTTGTGTCTAAGAATTTCATCAATAAATTTCTTACATTCCGTTTGGAAATCTTCTAGTGTTTTATTTTCATTAATTAGGATGAAATCGGCCATTGCTATAACGTTCCCGATACCAAATGAGAGCTCTCTTAGATCCCGTTGAATTATACTCTCTAGAGATATATTGTCATCAACCCTTTTCCGCTTGATAATTCTTTGATACCGTGTTTTAGGTGATGCGTGTATTGCCAATACATGCATTTCGCCGAAATATGATTTTAAGGTTTTAACTTCATCGAGACTTCTTATTCCTTCAATAAAGATAATTTTCGGCTTTTTTTCTGCTTCTATTATTTTTTTAATCTTCTGGATCGTTAATTTAGCAATAGCATCTGTTCCTCGCTCTTCTCTCAAGGCTACAGCCACACGACCTACATGTTCTGCATCAATGGGTAAACCTCTCTTTCTTGTCTCTTCACGAACGAGTTCGCCCATTTTGATAACAATGAATCCCAAATTTGTGGCTACTTCATAGAAAACATCCTTTCCAGCGCCAGGCATTCCTGTGACGCCAATAACTAACATAGGAGACCCCAAGCAAATTTGTTATGAATTTTTGCAAAAGATTGTACCAAAATTAATATAAATCTTGTATTCTTCTATAGTCAATCTAATTCTTTTTATCCGTTTAATATCACGCCATATGATGCGAGTATTTTGCCGTACAACCGTAACCAACGCCTTGAATAGCTCAACTTCCTCTCGTTAACGTATGATAAGAACGTCGACTTAAAGGTTATTCTCGCCGTATTAACGTCTCGTAGCCATAACTCCCGTTTACAGTCCCGCCATGAAAACTCTATGGGATTCAGATCTGGTGAGTATGGCGGTAGAAATACCAGCTTGATATCCAGCTCTGCCGCCGCATCTAATGTCTTCATAGAGGTATGTATACTGGCGTTATCGACTATTAATACTATCGTACCAAACGGATTATGCCGTCGAATCAGACGTAATAATGTGATAAAATCGTCGCTTCTGGCTCTGTCGCTTATTAGAACTACATCTTTACCGTTTAGCAACATGCAACCAAAGACGTGAAACCGAGTCCGTCGTATTGGGAATCGCATTTTAATCGGTACACTCCCGAAGATTCGGACCCTATTCGGCGCATTCATGAATGTAGTTTCATCACAGAAGCCGATGATTGGCCGTCTCGTTCCTGTAAGTGCCTTTTTTAATCTTTTTTTAAAGTCTCTTCAGCATCTTTAGGCCGTTTATCACTTGAGATATACGGCTTCCCATACGGTATCTTGAGCTTCTTTCGTAGCCAGTACCACGTCGTTTTATAGCTGATAAGCTCGCCACGGCTGTTCCTGATATAGAGAAAGACCTCCTTCAGAGTCATGTTTTTATCGATAGCTTTCTTGGCGATAGCTTTCCATTCATCTTCGCTGATCCTCGGCTTCCTCTTCTGCCCCTTCCATGGCTTTAGTCCGTCGTAGCCCTTGGCGTTCCAGGCTTTAGCCCAAAGTCTGATGGTCTTCTCATTGCGCCGTAATATAGAAGCGATCTCCTTAGCTGTCTTTCCGTCTAATAACAAGAGTATAGCCTGAAGGCGCTCCCTGATCTTATGGTTTTTCTCCCGGCGATAGAGCTGCTCGATGGCAGCCTTAGGCATATGCAATACAATGCGAATCTTGCGAGTCATGAAAATAGTTAGAGACTAAAAGGCATAAAAGTTTAGCGGAAAATAAGGATTGGATTGACTATAGTTTTTCTCTTTATTGATGTCCTTTTGAAAATCTCTTTTCATAGCTCTTTAGGATTTTTCTGGCCTTTCCGACCAAGCTCGGTCTCACCAGGCTATCGTATTTTCCGAGAACGGCCTTCACATCCTCGATATTCGTGAAGATATGAAGCCCGAGCTCGCGCTTCAAAAGCCTGTGGAACTGCTCATCAAAGTTACATTCAGGTGCATAGCGAGGCAACCAAATAAGCTTCATATTTGGCGGGAGGCGGCCTAAAAAAGAGTGATAGCGGGCATTGTCAAGGAATACATAGACAAGTCTGTAATCCTTATATTGCCGGATAACCCATGAGAGGAGGCGCATAAATGTTATAGAGTTTGCCTTATCGGCGAAATCCACATGCGTGTTCCCGTCCAGATCCACGCCAGTCAGTAGAACAGTTTTCTGGCTCCTGGCAAACTTATACTTGAGCCTGATACGCTCACGTTTAAAACGCCAAACTCTGACTAGCTTAAAGGAGAGGGTCACGATGCTTTCGTCAATCCAGATGGCTGTTGCTTTATGCCCTTTCTCCCTCAGCCTGGCGATTTTTCTCATGGCGTGCGGGAGCTCATATCTCCAGTAGAATTCGATTTCTCTCGGATCCTGTCTCATCTCCTTTGGGTAAGGCTTACCGAACTTACCCCTTTTTTTCTTAGGAGGCGGTACATGTACTTGATTTCGTAGTCTACGCCGTAGAGGTCTCTAATGAGGATTTTGATTACTTTTGTGGCCCATAAGTCTGTGTCGTAGCCGTAGTCTCTCGGGGATTTGTTATCCACGATGTTTTTTATCTCTTCCCACGCGTCTTCGCTGAGCTTTTGTGCTCTCCCTTTAGGCTTTTGCGGTCTGAATCTTTCGAGGCCGTTTTCGTTCCACAGTCTTATCCATCTGTAGATGGTTCTCGGTGTAACGCTTAGTTCTTGCGCTATTTCCCTGTTGCTTTTGCCTTCGTCCTTCATAAGGATTGCTCTCAGTCTTTTTGCGTATCTTTTGTCGCCCCTTCCTATTGCTTTTTCTAGCTCTCGGTTTAGTGCTTTTCTGTCTATCGGCCTTGCCAGCTCGATTTCCTGCCGAACCACGTCGTCCACCAAAATTAAATAGGTATTGTACTATTAAAAAGATATCTACAAAGAGAAAGACTATAGATCATGCCAA
>JAGGSW010000147.1 GCA_021158895.1 Candidatus Odinarchaeota archaeon
GAACTATAGCATCTCCTAAAGTTAAAGGAGTTTCTTTTGGAGGTGGAGGTGGAGTTTCAGGTACTTTTGATATTGGTACTATAAGTTTTATGTTTAGTGCTTTTTCCAATTTTTTAATGATGTTAAATGATGGTATCATCTCCATGGTTTCAATTTTTCTTATTATTGATTCTCTTTCCTTGATTTCCCTGGCCAAGTCCTCTTGTTTCCACCCTAACTTCTCTCTTGCTTTTTTAACTTTTTCTCCAAAGTTTTCTACTAATTCATACTCCTCCTCGAAAAATGTAAGTTTAGATACACGTCTCGTCTCCTTTCTAATAGGTCTTTTAGGAGTTTTTATTGCTTTTTTTGTTAATGTTTTACGTGATATCTGTGGTGTTGGAATTTCTGATCCAAATTTGGCACAAATCTGACATACAACTAATTTGGCGCCTTCAACAAATATGTACCTAGGTGCCCCTTGAATTTTTCGTCCACAGATTTCACATCTCAAATTTGCGACGCCTCCAAAACCACGACAAGAATATATAGGGTCTTGAACTTCTTATAACTTCGACGGAGGGACTTTGTTGACCAACTCAACTGAGTCTAAAAAAAGGGTATACGTCGACGATGAAGATATTTCCTATCTTCTTAGTTATACAAAGCATCTAGAAAGAAAATTGAGGACCCTTGAAACTGAGAAACAATTACTGGACGCTGAAAGAATACGTCTGGAAAGAGAATTGAATGTTTTGAGAATGGAAATTGAAAGATTAAAATATCCACCTTTAATTGCTGCAACGGTCACTGAAATTTTATCAGATGGTAGAGTAATAGTTAAGAGTTCTACCGGTCCAAATTTTGTAGTTCATGTATCACCAATGGTTCCCCGTGAAAAGATTTATCCTGGAGTCAGAGTTGCTCTTAATCAAAGAACTTTTGCTGTTGTTGAAGTTCTTCCACCCGCCTACGATCCCTTTGTAAGGGGCATGGAAGTGGAGGAATCGCCACCGGTAACCTATGATGACATCGGAGGATTACATGAGCAAATAAGAGAGGTAAGGGAATGCGTAGAGCTGCCTTTAACTCATCCTGAGCTTTTTGAACAAGTTGGGATTGACCCTCCAAAGGGAGTCCTCTTTTGTGGCCCTCCAGGAACTGGAAAAACATTGGTTGCTAGGGCAGTTGCTCACGAGACTAAAGCCACCTTCATAAGAGTGATAGGGTCAGAACTTGTCCAAAAGTATATTGGAGAAGGAGCTAGGCTAGTGAGAGAAATATTTCATTTAGCACGTAAAAAGGCGCCAAGCATAGTTTTTATAGACGAAATAGATGCAATTGGCTCGAAAAGATACGATGTTACAACTAGTGGTGATAGGGAGGTACAAAGAACATTAATGCAGCTTCTTAGTACCCTGGATGGTTTTGATGCAAGAGGTGACGTTAGGATTTTAGCTGCAACCAATAGGCCCGATATGCTGGACCCCGCTTTGTTAAGACCCGGTAGATTCGATAGGATAATAGAATTTCCCCTTCCCAATAAACAAGGTAGATTTGAAATTTTTCAAATTCACACGAAGCGGATGAATCTTGCTGACGATGTAGATTTAAAAGAGTTAGCAAGAATCGCGGAAGGAGCTAGCGGAGCGGATATTAAGGCAATCTGTACCGAGGCTGGAGTGTTCGCGATAAGAGAGAGAAGGATTAAAGTAACTTTTTCCGATTTTCTAAAAGCAATTGACAAAGTTTTAAAAAGAAAGAGTGAAAAAAGATCTGGAATCGAGAACGAAATGTATGGTTAGGGGATAATTATGATTCCACGTAGAATGAGCCCAAAAATGTTAAAAAAACTTATGAAACAAATGGGAATAAAAATACAAGAAGTAGCTGGAGTAAGAGAGGTAATAATAAGACTAAATGACAGCGAACTCGTTGTCAAGAATCCTCAGGTAACTTTGATGAAAGTTAGTGGACAAGACCTTTATCAAATTCTGGGACAAACAGAGAGAAGAGCTATAGATGAAGAGAAAGAATTAGAAATTCCTATGGAAGATATTCAGCTAGTTGCTGCACAAGCAGGGGTTACTATTGATGAAGCTAAAAAGGCTTTGGAACAAACTGGCGGAGATTTAGCACAGGCAATTCTATTGTTAAAATCTTCAAAAAATACGAGTAAATAGAGAGATAGATTAAATAGCTGCTTCAA
Organism: Candidatus Odinarchaeota archaeon; assembly: GCA_021158895.1. GTDB lineage: Archaea > Asgardarchaeota > Baldrarchaeia > Baldrarchaeales > DXJG01 > DXJG01. Next base: position 2,189 of record JAGGSW010000147.1, read on the forward strand.
TCCGTTCCTCCGACTTCCTTTCTAATAGACTTTTAATTCGTTTAAGTCTGAAAAAGTCCTCTCTTTCCATCTCTTCTAGATAAAATTCTATATATCTTATTGTGTTTTCTATTTTTGGGATAATTACATATTTTAAGGCGTTAACTCTTCTTTTTGTTTTCTTTATTTCCTCTGCAAGTCTTCTGACTGCCCCCTCTATTTCAGCGAGTCTAAGAATTGCTCTTAGTGCTTCTCTAAATTTTTTGATTGTAGTATCGAGCTTAGATGACGTATCGATGAAACTGTAAAGCATGACTTCTTGATCCTGTCGTTCCTTAACTTTTAAAAGAGGAACTCTAACTCCCATTATATTTCTCATCTTTACCTCTAATTCTAGCGCTTGAGGAATATTATTTGCAATTTCTTCAAGTATTAGGGGACCTATAAGCATTTTTACTTCTGATAACTCTTTAAATGCTTCTTTTAAGCTTTCATTAACTTCTTCCCTTATTTTGTACATTTTCTCAAGCACATCTCGAAACTCCATAATTAATGCGTCTCTTTTTTCTTCAAGTAGATCTCTACCCTTCTCTGCAAGTATTTTACGTCTTCTAAGTATGAGGAGTTCCATTCTAGCTTAGGGTGCGAAGTTTCCACACCCTAAGTTTCTAGTTGGCGGAACTCCTCGTATGATCTCGGATGGCACTTCATTATCACCCCGTAAATTTAAATTTCGTTAATAGTACGACTCGTTGCAGG
>JAGGSW010000036.1 GCA_021158895.1 Candidatus Odinarchaeota archaeon
CTCTTGAATTATAACGCTAGTATTCTAAAATTCATTAAAATAAAAAGAGTAAGGAAACATAGGTAAAATTATATGAGAACAATTTATTGAGGTCTAAATTTGATAGTAGCCAAAGCTTATTGTCCAGGGCATATAACAGGGTTCTTTGAAATATATGACCAACCAGAAGATATCTTAAGAAAGGGGTCTAGAGGAGCAGGAGTATCAATTGAAAAGGGCATCATAACAACGGTTTCTCTAAAACCAGCCAAACAAACTTTGATTAAAGTTTCTATTAATGGGATAGAAAGTGAAGCTCCAGTTACGAGGAAAGTGGTAGAACAGGTGCTTAAACTAGTAAATGAAAAATTCGTAGTAATGGTTGACCACGAGGTAGAGATACCTATTGGTGCTGGAATAGGTGCAAGTGGAGCCGGTGCATTCAGTACAGCCTTAGCTCTTAACAAAGCTTTAAACCTAGGTCTAACATATGATAAAGTAGCACAAATAGCTCATATAGCGGAAATAGTCAATAAAACTGGTCTTGGAACGGTCTTAGCTCAGTCTAGAGGTGGAGTAGAAATTAGAGTTAAACCTGGAGCACCTGGAATTGGGCATGTTGATTTAATTCCAGTAGACCCAGATACGGTTGTTGTATGTGGATCCCTTGGACCAATAGAAACAAAGAAGATGCTTTCCAACCCTGAGATTCGAGAAAAAATAAATAGAATTGGCGGAAGAATGGTGGACGAACTTGTAAAAAACGCTTCTATCGAAAAACTAATGAAATTATCCAAACGCTTCGCAGCGGAAACAGGCTTAATGTCCGAAAAAGTAAAAAATGCCGTAAAAGAACTTGAGAAAAACGGTTTTGTTAATGCCAGTATGGCAATGTTTGGTGAAACAGTCTTCTGCTTTGTTGAACGTGAAAAAGCTAATCAAGTTCTCAACATTCTTAAAAAATACTTCGATAAAGGAGTTATCCTTATTTCCGATATCAATTTTACCGGGGCCAGAATTCTAGGAGGTAATATTTGATGTTTGAAATCCCACCAGATCATCCAAGAGCGGAATCACTTAGAATTAGAGAGAAGTTAATTGAAGGGTTCGAAAAAGGGCTTGTAGCAAAAGCCGGTTTAATAGCACATGGCAGAGGAGAAGCCTTTGATTACCTAATAGGTGAAAAAACTACGGAGCCAGCTATGGAGGCAGCAAAGGCAGCAGCTGCAGCAATGCTTCTCGCAAAACACCCAGTAATAAGCGTCAATGGAAATGTAGCAGCATTAGTACCAAAAGAAATAGTGGAACTTTCAGAGGTTACTGGAGCAAAAATAGAGGTGAATTTATTCTATAGAACGAGAGAAAGAGAAGAAGCCATCAAAAGCGTTCTTGAAGAGGCTGGTGCAAAAGAAATATTAGGTGTGGGGGAAGCGGCAAGTGCAACGATTTCAGAACTTTCAAGTTGGAGAAGAAAAGTAGATCCGAGAGGAATTTTAGTAGCTGATGTCGTTTTGGTCCCACTTGAAGATGGAGATAGAACTGAAGCTCTAAGAAAAATGGGAAAAACAGTAATCACCATAGATTTGAACCCTCTTAGTAGAACGGCTCAATGGGCAAATATAACCATAGTTGACAACGTTGTAAGAGCGGTACCCAACATAACAGAGCAAGCAAAGAAACTAAAAAACCTTAGTGAAGAAAAATTAAAAGAAATCTTAAAGAGTTTTGATAACCGCAAAAACCTAGGGAAAATGATAGAAATAATTAAAAATAGACTAACAGAACTGGCGGAAAAAGGGGTATACATTTTAGAAGCTGCACAACTATATGAAGAAATGCGTAAAATCGAATAAAATAGTTATTTTTCTTCCTCTTCTTGTTTTTTACCGAGAGCCTCCAATAATTTCTCGTACTTCTGCTTTTTCATGTAAAAGCTATGCTCCTCGGAGGGGAATTCTCCCGCTTTAACTTCTTTAACGTATTCTTGAACCGCATTTAAAATAATTTCACTTAAATTTGCATATTTTTTCACGAATCGTGGCGTAAAACGTTCAAAAAGACCAAGCATATCATGAAACACTAATACTTGTCCATCACAGTAAGGTCCAGCACCTATACCAATAGTTGGAACAGAAACCTCCTCAGTAATGATCTTAGCCACTTCAGCGGTCATAAGCTCCAAAACTATTGAGAAAACACCAGCTTCGTCCAAGGCTTTAGCATCTCTAATAAGTTTCTTAGCCACTGTGACACTTTTACCCCTAACATGATATCCACCGTACATGGCAATTCTCTGAGGGGTTAAACCTATATGGCCCATCACAGGTATACCAGCGTCAACAAGAGCTTTAACTACATGCTTAACCTCTTCCCCGCCTTCAAGTTTAACAGCTTCAGCTCCACCTTCCTTAATAAGTCTTCCAGCGTTTCTTATTGTTTCCTCTATACTAACGTTAAAAGTCAGGAATGGCATATCGGCAACAACAAGAGCGCGTTTAACAGCCCTAGAAACAGCTTTAGTGTGATGAATGATATCTTCGAGAGTAACGGGAATAGTTGACTCATAGCCTAAAACAACCATGCCTAATGAGTCTCCAACAAGAACAATATCTACACCAGCCCTGTCAACCAGCAAAGCTGTAGGATAATCGTAAGCTGTAATCATTGCAATCTTCTTACCTTTCTTTTTCATCTTAATTAAACTAGGTATTGTAACTTTCTCAACGGAAGACAAATTTAGTCATCTCACAATTTTAATAACTTACTTCAGACTATTAATTGATGTACATAATTATGAAAATTACCACTATAAACTATATATC
>JAGGSW010000057.1 GCA_021158895.1 Candidatus Odinarchaeota archaeon
GAATAAATTCCATGCTACTTTCAACTTACATAGAAGGCGAAGCCAGATATGTGGGTGCGGTGCTTGCTGGGCTTGCAAAAGAAATACATAATTATGATACTCCGGTTAAAAAACCAGCAGTCATAGTGTGTGGCGGAGAAACAACTGTAACAGTTGTTGGCAATGGTAAAGGAGGAAGAAACCAAGAATTAGCATTGGGTTCTGCACTCAAAATTTCAGGGCTAAATGGAATTGTTATAGCCTCTGTCGGTACTGATGGTAAAGACGGAACTAGCGACGCAGCTGGAGCTATTGTCGATGGGCAAACCTTAAAAAGAGCACAAAAACTCAGCCTTGACGCAACAAAATATCTAGCTAATAATAATTCTTATATGTTTTTCAAAAAACTTGGCGATGCCGTCTTTACTGGTACAACAGGTACCAATGTAAACGATTTAATCATTATTGCTGTCCTCTAGGTTTACATGGAAAGGAAATTGCAACTTCGGAACTAGTAAAATATATGAAGATAACAGAATATATGGTTACAACATTAACCCAACTTGCTACGAGGAAGCTAAATGGTGATATAATTTGTTTGAAACATTTGATGAAACGTTAAAACCTATGAGTATTTCTGAAATTGTTAGTAAATCGCTATCCATACTTTCTAGACGATACTTCTCATTTGTATTGCCGTTTCTAGTAATATCATTGGTCGAATGGTTGTTTTCAATATTTTTCAGAGGCTTTACACCTGCCCGCCCTGTTCACCCCGTTTTAATAGGTTTTGCCGTCCTAGGAGCTTTTGGATTACTGTTTTTAACACTATTTTTCGACGCAATAAGTATAGGTATTGTTACACAACTTGCAGCTGATGAGTTCCTAGGCAAAGAAACAAGTCTCAAGAAAAGTGTTGATTCAGCTTTAGATGTCGTTGTCTCCCTAATAGTAGGAATAATTATCGTCAGCGTAATAGCGATAATAGGTTTAATAATACTCATTATACCGGGGATTATATTTCTAGTTTGGTTTTGCTTAACTCCAGTAGTTATAGTCTTAGAGAAAAGTGGAGCAACTGAGGCTATGAGCAAAAGTAAAGAACTAACCAAAGGTAACTGGTTTCACGTATTTGGCGTGTTAATTCTCACTGCAATAATACTCTTAGTGGCTTCCGCCATCGGAAGTGCAATTAGTAGTCTATTCGCTCTTGTACTGCCAAAATCACTGCCAAAATCGCTATCACTTCTCATCGAAAAAATCATTCTAAGCCTTATTAACCCAGTCTCTGGAGTGATATTAACTGTCTTATACTTTGATCTCTTAGCACGTAAAAGAACGACAGTTGTCTCACCATTCCCCCCAGCGCCGTATATAGAACCAAAGACAGAGGTAAAGGAAACTCAACCGATTACCTATAGGTACTGTCCATACTGTGGATCACCACTACCACCAGGTGCAAAATTCTGCCCCAGATGCGGAGCGGCGATTGAATAAACCAAGCAAACCTTTATGCTTTAAAACATGTAGAAAATTTGCAATTAGTCAACTCCTTCAGCTAGTCTTTTAAGAGCATCTTTTGCCTCTACAAATCCTCTTGCAACAATGATATCTCCAGGTCTCAGGACAAAATCGTCAGGAGGATTATAAAACCATATATTCTCTCTCTTTACCGCTATTATCTTTACCCCAATCTTCTCTTCAAGTTTAAGTTCTCCCAACATCTTCCCTATCAGCGAAGAATTCTCTAAAATCTTTGCTTCCATTACCGCCTCTTCAGCTTCCTCCATCACCATCCTTAATATCGGATGCGGCTCTACTCCCCTAAGCACAACATCCGCTATCTCAGCTGCTGCATCAGCTAAATTCTCGGTTGCAACACCGAGTCGTAGAAGCCCTAATAAATTTTTTTCATCTTCTTTTCTTCTAATTCCTAACTCCAAAACCTTTAACTCGAATTTTGTGTGTAGATTATCTACGTATTCTTCTAGGTCCATAACACGTTCTGCTAATTCTTTATCACCAAAAATTAAAGCAGAATACGCCAAATCTATCATAAACTCGCAAGTGTTCTTTAACTGTCTAATCATGTTTTCAATTGTAGTCCAATCTTCTTCATCTGTCACCTAGTTACCTCCGGGAGTTCTTTAACCTCACCTGAAGATAGCTTATCGAGAAGTTCTATACTTTCAACACTTCCCCTAGCAATTAAAATATCTCCAGGTCTCAGTTTAACTTTCTTACCTGGATTTAAAATCCAAACCTTTTCTCGCCTAACAGCTATAACATCTACACCTATTCTTGTCTCCAGCATTAGATCTTCAAGAGTCTTGTTAGCTAACACACTTCCCTCCTTTACCTTGACTCTTCCAAGAATTTCCTCAGTTTTCTTAAAGGCTGAGTGAATGGATGGATGAATTGATATATTGAGAAGCACCAAGTTTGCTATGTCTGCTGCTGCATCAGATATTTTATCAACTGCTGTTGCAACTTTGAGGATACCTGATACTTGTTCAGCGTCTTCTCTATCACGAGCTGCTAGAGCCGCCTGTATGCCGAGAAGATAACCAAGGTAATCAACTCTTTCCTCTAGTCTCATTACTTCTTCTGCCAGCTTTTTATGATTATAAAGAAAAGCAGAATACGCTAAATCTATCATGAGAGATGAAAGATCCTTCATTTCCTTTAAAATCTCTCTAACAGAAAGCGGCTTATATTCAACTTCCTGAGTAACCACTTCCTTTACTCCTCCACATTCAATATCATACTTTCAAATTTAAATCTATTTTGTAGCATTACTC
>JAGGSW010000030.1 GCA_021158895.1 Candidatus Odinarchaeota archaeon
TTATTAAACTTTCTGTCAACAACTTGCAAGTAAAAAATCATAATTTGCTAGACAGTTGGATACGTAACAAATACGATTTTTAAACATAAAATAGGAAATGTTAAAAATTCAAATCGATGGCATTTATATTAAAAATAATTTTAATGTCTTTCTGTTTATGGCATAATTCAGATCAACTGGACAGTAACCGAGACTAATCTCAAAAAATTAACTCTATACATTGACTCTAATGAATATGATGTGCTCGGAACTACCTCATTTACTTGGAATACAGCACAGTATGATGACGGGAATCACATAGTTAGGCTATACGCTCAAGATGCTGGTGGACTAGAGAGCGAAATTACAAAAAATGTCATTATTGACAATACGCCTCCAATAATTATTGTAACTTCCCCAATTAACAACACAAAGATAAATAAAGACTCAATAGAAGTTACTTGGCAAGCCGCTGACAATATAAAACTTGATCACTTTGATATATACTTAGATGAGGCATTAATATCAGGAAATGTTTCAAAAAGCCAAAGGTCTATTACAATAACAGGATTGTCTCAGGGAGAACATGTAATAACCATAAGAGCGTACGATGAAGTCGGAAACTACACGGAAACAAAACTTATATTCACATATAGAACACTAACGGTTCATCCAATATACATAGCGGTAGCAATCGTAGCAATAGGATGCACCGCTGCAATCTTAATTAAAGTAAGGAAGAAAAAATTAACATAATCTCATACTTTTATTTTTTAATAAAGTTCTGAGACTATAAAAAACTTAAGAGCTAAATTCGATAGGTAATCCGGAAGAATCTCTCTTAAAAACACCAAATTCATCTTTCAATTTCCTTAGTATCTCACTATTAAACACAGGACCATCCTTACAAACTAAATATTCACCTATACAACAGCTACCGCAAAGTCCTATACCACACTTCATATATCTCTCCAAACAGGCCTGAACCTCTACCCCCTTCTCTTCAGCCTTATCAAAAATTTTCCTCATCATTATTTCAGGACCACACATATAGATATGGTCGTAGCTTTTTTCCTCGATCAGCTTCGCAGCAATATCAGAGGCCAATCCTCTTAAACCTGCGGAGCCATCATCAGTAACAACCACAAGGGAATCGCATTCCCTTCTCAAAATATTAGAAATTTTATCAAGGAATATTAGCATCTTATTGTTTTTAGCAGCTAAAACGACGGTAATACTATCAGTGGTATTCAAAAGATCCATTATTAAGGGATAAAGTGGAGCTATGCCTATACCTCCACCAACAATAAGAACATCCCCATCGGAAAGAGTAAAACCGTTTCCAAAAGGCCCCCTGACTCCAATCTTATCACCAACAGACAAACTATGTAAAGCAGCGGTAGCTTCACCAACCTTCTTCACCGTAATCCCTAATTCATTTTCACCAATGAAAGAAACACTCATAGGGACCTCGTCAATACCAGGGATCCATATCATAAAAAATTGACCAGCTTTAGGTTTTTTTAGACCTCTTTGACTGAAAAATATACTTTTTACATCATAAGCCTCTTCCACAATTTCCTTAACCTCAACTATCCTGGGGTAGTTCATACTCGTCACCACTTAAACTCTATGAGCTAGACCTACTATACAATTAATATCCTCATACCCTTTTTTTTCCAAAAAACACTTCAGACCTTCCGTAATTTCACTAAAGATCGATAATCCCTTTATTACACCACTTCCAATTTGCACAGCAGAAGCACCCGCCATAAGAAATTCAACGACATCCTGCCACTTACAAATCCCGCCTACACCCACAATAGGTACATCAACAACCCTGTAAATTTCATAAACACATCTAATAGCAATAGGCTTAATAGCTGGACCAGACAAGCCGCCAAAAACATTACTTAAAATGGGTCTTCCAGTTTCAATATCTATACACATGGCTTTCACCGTATTAATTGCTGTAATAGCATCGGCACCTGCATCAGTAGCCGCCCTAGCAATTTCCGTTATATCAGTAACATTAGGTGTTAACTTTACAAAGACAGGAATCTTAACCTTTTGCTTTACAGCCTCAACAACCTCATATGTTAACTCGGCATTCTGGCCAATTAATCCAGCCCCAGCATGAGGACAAGAAACATTTAACTCCAAAGCATCAACACCAGCGGCTTCTAGCTTCAAAGCTACTTCAACAAATTCTTCGACGCGTTCCCCAACGACACTAGCAATAACAGGTACGTTTCCCTCTTTTGCAATAACAACTTCTTTCATAAAATAATCCACGCCAGGATTAGGTAAGCCCATAGCGTTAATAAAACCGCAATCAACTTCTATAATCGTAGGATTAAGATAACCGGGTTTTGGACGAAGACTAACAGACTTGGTGACGACAGCCCCCGCTCCAGCTTTAGCTACTTTTCTTAAAAGTTTTCCACTAATTCCAAGAATTCCGGAAGCTAACATAGTAGGATTTCTAAGACGTACCCCAGCTATATCAACAGCAAGACTAACCATACCAAACTCACCAACGTCTTTACCCCTTTTAAACTTATAAATACCATAGATTTTATTCAATCAATCCTCCCATTGCAATAGAAACTACTATTATGTTATTACTAAATTTTCCACTTCCTTGCCAAGTCCTTTGAAATTATAAATGTCACGTGCTGAAATACAAAATTGGTAAATATCGAGAACTAAGAGCTCCAAAGGTAGATGGATATAGTGGTTCTTAATATTAATAAGAGTTATGAAGTGTTTGTTTGAAGATAATG
>JAGGSW010000004.1 GCA_021158895.1 Candidatus Odinarchaeota archaeon
GAGGAGGGCAGGTTTGATTTTCACGTCGTTGGAGTTTTTCTAACTTCTTAGATATTAACCTCAACCTGCAAAGGATATGAAGGAGATTTCTACTTCACCTTGTTCAGTTATTTCCTCTTTTAGATCCTTTACACTTCTACCCTTGAAAAACATAATTACATTTTTTCTTAGCTCTAAATTCGATTCATTAGCGAATAGAGAATTTTTGAGGTTATCATCTATTTTATTGACGAGTTCTTTAATGATATCAATAATACGGACTTTATCACGTTTTACATCGATAATCACGGTGCTTAGTGATGGATTTAACGGTTTCAGTTCTCCTTTAAAGCGGACCACAATCCGCATTAATATCTCATCCTACCAATCTAAGATATAGCATTTTGTTTTTAGTATAAATTTCTAAGCTCAAATTTAATAATATTTTTATAGTTAAGCCGTTGAAATACCATAACTAAGGTTGCACTGCAAATATGGAGGCTTAAAGAGGGACGTTCAATGAAGATGTTTTCCAACATCCTTGATGTGAGGAAAGACTTTCCAGCAATTGAAAATTATAACTATTTGAATACTGCATCAGTGGGACTGCTGCCCAAACAGACAATAAGTGCTATAAAAAGATATTTAGATGAGGAAAGGTTATACGGTAACATTTACTGGAAAGAATGGGAAAATAAACTCGAACAAGCACGAAGTTTAATAGCAAAACTAATAGGAGCCAAAGAAGAAATAGCAATTGTATCGAACACTAGTGAAGGATTAAACATTGTGGCAAACGGTATAAAATGGAAAAACAAAGAAAACATCGTGTTAAATGACTTAGAGTTTCCATCAAATATTTTTCCATGGCAAAACCAAGCTAAGAAACATAATCTTGAAATAAGAATAGCTAAAAATGTACATGGAGAAATACCTTTAGAAGAATATGAAAAACATATCGATGACAGTACTAGAGTTGTTGCTGTTTCTTGGGTCGAGTTTCAAAATGGTTTTAAGCACGATCTCAAAGCTTTAGCTGAATTAGCACATGCACACGGCGCTTATCTCGTTGTAGATGGTACACAGAGCGTAGGAATGTTAGATATCGATGTAAAGAAAATGAATGTGGATTTTCTCGCTTGTGCATGTGCTAAGTGGCTAATTGCCCCGATTGGAACAGGTTTTCTATATATTCGTAGAGATCTTGTGGATGAAATAGATGCGACATATGTCGGTTGGAGAAGTGTTAAAGACCCAGAGAATTTTAGTTATAGATGGTTTCAACTGAATGATACAGCTAGAAGGTTTGAAGCAGGATCACCGAGCTTTCTGGGAATACAAGGTCTCATGGAATCCTTGAAATACATTCATAGAATAGGGCCAAGAAGCATTGAGAAAAGAGATTTAGAATTGGCAGAATATTTAGTGGAACAGTTTTTGGAAATAAAACAATTAAAAATTGTAACTCCTTTAAACGAAGATAAGCCGCAGTCAGCAATTGTGTCTTTTACATGTAGAAACGTTGAAGAAGTGTATAACAAGCTCCTAGAAAACAGATTTATAGTGTCACTTAGATTAAATGCAATAAGAGTATCACCACACTTCTACAACGTTAAACAAGAAATAGAAAACCTGGTAAACTTGGTAAAAAACGAAATACGATAGTTGCGCTTTATTACACGTTTCACCTTATTTTTTGAGTTCTCTCTATTTTTAAACCTAACTCCTCAAGTATAGGGATAAGAAAATCTTTATGCTTCCTTTTCAGCCCTTTCCAATCTAGAAGAGCATATTCCACTTCGCCATGTGTTCTTTCAACCGCCTTAACAATCATCTCCCTATCGATTTTATCAAAAACATAGTTCGGCACTATATGTCCAACCGCAAAATCTGAAAACAAAACAACTTTTGTGAACTGAGGTGCATAGTGACTACCCCCAAAACCAACTCCAATTTTATAACTTTTGTTTAAAGATCTTGCAGCTTTAATACATGCGTGAGCAACAGCTTCAGCAGCAACCGGATCTTTCCATTGCTCTTCGCTACTACCAAGCTCAACAAAAACAACGGGAATATCCATTGAGGTCGGCCCGTGATGAGTAACCTCTAATGTAACGTCATAAGCTTCCAACCCAAGTTTCTTCTTTTGTTTTGCCAATTCAACCAAAGCTTCCTTAATGGCACTAGGAGGAGCTACTGAAAGTTCTTTTGGCTTTCCTCCAAATAAAGCCTCGTCAACCCAATTGCCGGGTGAATGCACCAGAAGAGCAGGTGTACCCGAGACAGATTTGTGACGACTAGCAAAAACAAACAAATCGGTCTTAAATCTCTCCTCTAAATGATCCGCGTATATTAAATCCCTAACAGTAGTTATGAGAAGAATATCGCCAAATTTATAGATAGGAAATCCTTCAAAGGAATCTCCTGTCTCCACAAAGTTATAAAGTTCTAAAAGTCTATCCTTAATATTAAGACTAGCCGTATCTTCCTTAGAAGTTACAATAACTGGCATAACAATTCACCCAGTTAATTTATTAGCTCTTTAGAAGCTAAAAGGATCATTAATTTAAATGAAACGGTACACCAACAACATGAAATTATAAACATAACCATTCTAACTCTTATGCAGATGCTCCTAGAAGTTAAGAAGTTTGTCAAAAATACGTAAAAGCAAAATTGTGAGATAAGTGTTTAAGTTTAAGATAAAACTATATAATTTAAATGTCATACCATAACTAACTTGAGAACCTTCCCTCTTATTTGATATTGA
>JAGGSW010000106.1 GCA_021158895.1 Candidatus Odinarchaeota archaeon
TCGATTACTGATGTAAAATATTACAAGATAGAAGTTAGTTTCGCTTTTTTATTTCTACGAAAGTGGAGTTAAAGTTGAACATCCTCCGTAAACCTGTGTTTCATCAATCGTAAGAGTGTTAATACACTTATCTTTCATATCTTTTATGAAAAAGTAGGTTAAGGCTACTCCCTTAGGTATTCTATCTGAGATTTTAGCTCTTAGAAAAAACTTCTCCTAAATCATTGTAAATTATAACCGTGTCTCCATCATTTATATTTCGCTCAGCGGCATCTTCAGCGTTTATTTCGATTACAGGTTTAAAACCTGGCATAACGTTTCTAAACTGAGACCCTAAGATATCTCTATGCCTAGGCGTAAGAAGACGTATTGGATAGTTACCCTTAATTTCCACGTGTTCCGGTAGTGGGTTTAAGCCTCTTTGTTCAGCTTTTTGAGGGTAAAATTTTATTTTACCAGAAGGTGTCTGATATTCATCTTTTGGAAAAGTTTTAAGCTTAGCAAAACCTTTAGATTTTAATTCTTCCAAAGTGAAATCAACCATTTTACTTTTAGCCAGCAAATTTCTCATTATTTCCCATTCGTCCTCGTAAAGCTCTTTTTCCTTTAAACCCATATATCTAGCCAAGTCCTTGAATAATTCGACATTGCTTTTAGCTTCCCCCATCGGTTCAATAGCTTTTTCGTTAATGGAAATATATTCATGCCAGTAGGATACGTGTATGTCAAATGTTTCGAAAAACGTTGCTGCTGGGAGCAAAACATCAGCATAGTCCGCTGTCTCCGTCTTAAATATGTCGTGCACAACAGTAAATATGTCTTCTCGTTGAAAAACTTCTCTGACAAGGTTTTGATTTGGGAGGGTGATAAAAGGGTTAGCACCGTAAACAAAAATCATTTTAATTTCTCCATTTTTGAGAAGCCTTCCTAGTTGAACCATGTTAATTTTTCTTTCCGGAGTTTTCCTCAAATTTTTCCCGGAAAGATAGTCTAAGTCGAAGTCTCTGACTCCGTTACAATATATGTAGCCTCTATGCAAACCTGTTAGGGCTGGAAGAAGACATATTGCTCTAACCATTTTGCCTCCGTTTAAATGTCTTTGCATACTATAACCTATGTGAATAATGTTAGGTTTGAGACCGGCATAGTCCTCTACAAAACTTGTAATTTCCTCTTTAGATAGTCCTGTGATTTTGGAAACTTTGTCTAAGCCATATCCTTTTACATGTTCTTTAAATTTTTCAAAACCAAAAGTATGTTTCTCAATAAACTCCGAATCATACAAATTGTTCTCTATGATGTAATTTGCGATGCCAAGTGCAAATGCAGCATCACTATCTACTTTAGGACGTAAATGTATCCCTATCTTCGAGGTTTTTGTTTTAACAGGGGTCAATAACGTAGATTTTCGCTCCAATACGTTTGGCTTTCAGAGCGAGCGTGTAGCCGTGTAGGTTTGCCCAAGCGGAGTTTATGCCCCATAAAACAATCATTTTTGCTTTTAAAATATCTTCTGGGAAAGAGCCATAATGCAAACCGTAGTGTAAGGATATTGCTTCCTCACCTGCGGAATCGCAAATCGTGTGCTTAATGCCTGATGCATCTATCACATTAAAAAATCTGAGAGGAAAGTAATAGTTTAGAAGACCACAATGGCCAGCATATTCATAATGCAATATAGCTTGCGGGCCGTGTTCCCTAATTATCTCTTTTATACGGTTTGATATTTCTTTTAGGGCTTCGTCCCAGCTTATACGTTTAAATTTACCTTCACCTTTCTTTTCCAACTCTTTTCATCGGGTATAGAACTCGGTCTTTGCTCTAAACATATTCGATATATTTTGCAGCTTTTGAACAAAGAAATCTTTGAGTTATAGGGCTGGTAAACAGTTTTTGGTTTTGGTAATGTTTAGTTATTTATAGTAATTTTAAGCTTCGAAGTGCAATTATGTAAGCGGACGCAGTATGTGCGTCCAAACCTAAATCTTTAGCTAGAAACCTTGCAGCAACAGAAGAGTACATGGGATTTATTTTTACTAGAATCCCGTCCACCTTCTTTACGAGAATTTCCATCTGCGTTAAGTATTCCCTAACCGCCCACTTCGAAATTTTCCTATTTGCACTCCTACATGTTGTTTTCTTCTTTGATCTTTCTAGGTTTTCAAACCACGTAATATTTCACTCCGTGGTTTCTAGCATACTTCACGAGTTTTGCAAGGGCTTGTCTTCTCAAGTCTTTTGCTTTTCCCCTCGAAAAACCGTGAGATGTAACCTCTGGGAAATGTTCACTCTTCACATCTAACAAAATTCCATTCTTATTTATAATCACCATGTTTATTTTGTCTGAGTTGAAGTCGAAACCAGCAATGTACCCAACGATTTTATTTCGTGAACTCTTCTTGAAAAATTGCACATATAAGTCAATAGGTATTTGTAATAGCAAGGTTTAAAACAGACGGTTTGGAGAACGGTGATCCTTTCTGCCTTCGATTTTTATAACTTTATTATCTTTGACAAAAACGAGTAGAGAGCATGTATCATAGCAGTCTCTGGGGCAGGTGGCAAATACTTTTTTCATAGTTTTCACCTTTATTTTTGGGATCTAATGGAATAAATGGATTGATGCTGCTATGTTTTGATACATCCTTAAGAGAGAATTGCATTTATTTGTGATGGATGGAAGATGTTTGTAATAGCAAGGTTTAAATATTATGTGGCATACTATTTTATAG
>JAGGSW010000081.1 GCA_021158895.1 Candidatus Odinarchaeota archaeon
AAATGGGATAGAGTCATTTAAGTAAGTTATTTAATGGTCCTTTTAAACGCCAGTCTTCAAAACCATACGCTAAGCGAAAGTTTCGTATAATATCTATCAAATTTTCTCCCAAAACTTTTATTTTATTTAAATCACAAGTTCCAAGGCCCTTTTTGCTCATTAATTGTAGGTATTCTGGTTTTTTAGGGTCTATACCCATGACTATGCAACTTATTGTATCTGTTGCAACTATATCTAGACCAGCGATGATTATATTCATCTTTACTGGATCTCCTGAGATTTCATTGCCTTCTGAACCTATAATGCCGTCTACGATATTTATACACGGTCTAATGATGCTTGCTAAATCTGCAAGTTTTTTGTGTATGTTTATGTGCATTATTCCTTTTGGCGAAATGCAGCCCATTAAGTTCTTTGCACATAAAGTTACTCCTGCAATATGGTGAATTTTAAGTTTAGGAACATTTATAATGCAATCTGCTTCCAAAACTGTCTTAGCAATATTTACCTCTCTCAAATCATATGGATCGGGGATTTTAACTTTAACAAACTTATCTTTGTTTAAATTAACAAGTTTAACGCCATATTTCTCAGCTGTTTTGGTTAAACCCGTAATTTTAAAGGCTCTATCGGCAGTATCTGTTGAAAGCCCACCTTCAGCAATAATGATGTCATCTACACCCATATTTTTCAACCATATAATTAGCGCTTTAATGATCCTGGGATCTGTGACGTGAACATAGTCAGGTCCTTCTGCAATAATATAATTCGGTTTAATAAGAATTTTTTCACTTCTACTTATGGCTTTCTCGGCGTCTATCAGTTTTAATGCTTTTTCAACGTCATTAAATAGATTTAAACACTTGACAACTGAAACTTTCGCGAAATTATTCATTTTAACTCACTATTTACTAAAAGAAGCGCTGTACAATTTATTTGTTATGAAATTATCTGACTTATCGATAGTGAAGTCAAACTTAGATGTTGAACTGTGGTAAGCTAAAAGTATCAAAACATAATGTTTAAGGGAATTATAAAAGAATTTGTTATAAGACTAGAAATTTAGACTATTGGTGTTAGTTTTACTTCGTATTTTCCTTCTTCAACATGTATATTTGGATGCAGGTTTGGCGTGTATGGTATAACTCCGTAAGTTAAAACTGTTCCCTCATGAGCATCGATGACAAAATGCATGTCTGCAAGGTGATTTAAGACGTCAATTATTCTCCTTTGACCGTACTTTACTAAGCACATTAAAACATCGCCAGCTTGTTTCGCGTCGATAACCAAGGTGCCAATTATCGATGAAAGTTCTTCTTCACCATATATTTGCTGCATTGTATCCAACCCTAAAACTATTAGGGCTGGCTTTCCTTCATTTCTGATTTCAGAAACTGTTAACTTAATTTTTTCGTAGTCATCAACGATGCTTTCGCCCATTAAATTCAAGATACATGGATCACATGTTCCTCCTTCGTCGTAGACAACTTTCTTTGTGAATCCGATAATCTTAACTAGTTTGTTGAATTTCTCCATCGATATCGATGGGACAAGTTTAGTTAACATGCTTTTGAAGGCTTCTGCAGGTATACCTGCGGGAGGAACAATGAACACAGATTTTTCGTTTAGGATATGATTTATGATCGTGGGTAGGTAGAGGTAATCGTATCTGTCACCTACTTCTTTACGTATTTCAACTAGGTTTAATGTTCCGTTCCAATAGCCTCCATCTAATATCTTGTCGAGATATTTTATTCCGGTAGATATGAAGTTCTCGCCGCTTTTAATGTAATTAAATGCCCTTGACTCTAAGTTGACAACGTAATCGTAAAAGGAACGAACTTGGAAGTGTAATGTTCTGAATTCTCCGTTTATCAGAGTGAATATTGGAGTTGGGTTTTCTATTTCAATTCCTCTGATTTTGACAAGTTGTAGATATCTTATGAGCCTTTCTCTTTTTGATTTCCCTAGTACAACTATTCCATCTACCATGTAGTCAACGGGCGTTATATCAACTTTCTCCGATACAAAGACTAGGTTTCCTTTGATATCTCTAGATACCTCAAACAGCGCCTCTTCAAGAGAAAAACTTTCGTACCTGATGTTAAGATTTGATTTTAGGGCTTCAAGACTGTCAATAACTATTAATGCGGGTTTCTCGGCGCTTTTTGCGAGTGCGTAAAGTTGCTGTAGAAATGCTGGTTTATCAGAGAACTTAAATACAGTTGCAAGATCTTCCGGTGGAGAAACGGCAGTACTAGCGACAGCATCAAGAATATTTTTTGAGGATAAAAAGTCTCTGATGAATGGGTAATCTGTATAAAGTTCTTCCGGGGTAACTCTTGTAGTTATGTAAAATGGTGTACATTCATCTTTCAATGATTTACATAAAGTTAAAACGAAAAGGGTTTTTCCAGTTCCAGGTTCACCTTTGACTAAAAGCCTAAAACCTCTTGTTTTTCTAAAAGAAGCTAATATTTCCTTAGGAATATGACCATGAATAGACATAAATATTCCCCTCCGAAAATGCGATCATTAAGAGTGGCATTTTTAGTAGTTTGAGAACTGTTTCGATTTTTAAATCTTTTGCTTCTTTATTTGTCGTTTCGAGCTACAGGAAAG
>JAGGSW010000159.1 GCA_021158895.1 Candidatus Odinarchaeota archaeon
TATATATGCTTCGCTCATTTCATGTAAAAATTGCAAAATTCTAATGTTATATAATTATTTCATCTCTCGCATTGCTGGCTGGAAAACTAATTAAACGACACTTACAAACTATAAGCAAATGTATACCAATAAAAATAATGCCAGAAAGCGTATTTATTTTTCAGCTCTCAAGATCTTCTTCATCACATTGTGTTCCGTGGGGCTGGATTTCAACATCTTGGAAAACATGTTAGGTTACGTTTTTTAGGTAAAACTATTTCTGGTTTAAATATATTACTTTCGGTTATCTCCCTCTCTTCGCAATACAATTAAAGATACACAGAGATACTATACTAAATGTTAGTTAGTACTAGATAAAATGCGAGGAGACAAATTTGTCAAAAGACGTATTTGAAGAAGAACTCAAAAAACCCTCAATTTTTAAAGATGAATCCAAACTTTCCATAGATTATGTTCCACCTTCACTTCCGCATAGAGAAAAAGAACTTAGGGCGCTAGTTAGAAATTTCAAAATTCTACTTGAAAAGCCAGGAAGCAAAAGTTGTAAAATATTGATTTCCGGAAGTGTTGGTACAGGAAAAACAGCCCTAGCAAAACTTTTTGGGAAATTGATTTGCAATGAAGCGCAAAGACGTGGTATTAACCTTCACTATATCCATATTAATTGTAGAAGAGATAAAACAGAATTCCTAGTTCTAAAAAGAATTCTTCATTACTTTAATCCGAACTTTCCGACAAGAGGGTTCTCACCAGAAGAGCTCCTTTTCGCTCTCCAAAAAACTTTAGATAGTAGAGAAGCTTTTCTCTTAATAGCTTTAGACGAACTTGATTTTTATGTCAAAAGAAGTGGACCAGAACTGTTATATGACTTAACACGATTATATGAAGAGAAATTAAATTCGATGCAAAGAATTTCTCTAATCGGCATAGCAAAAGATACATCGTGGATAGCCCTACTAGATTCCAGCACATTAAGCACGTTACAACAAAGTACTCTATTTTTAGCAAGATATAACGCTTCACAGCTCAAAGATATCTTAGAAATGAGAGTAAAGGAAGCATTTTATGAAGGAAGTGTTTCAGAGGAAGCCATTAGTTTAATTGCAGATATTGCAGCGGAATGGGGAGATGCTAGGTACTCCTTAGAGCTTTTATGGAGGGCTGGAAAATACGCTGAGGCAGAAGGAGAGTTTCGCGTATTACCTGAGCATGTAAGACTTGCAAAGGCAGAAACGCACCCAGTTATAAGAAGAGAAGTTCTTCTTGACTTGCCTCAGCATCACAGACTTCTTCTTTTGGCTCTAGCAAGAAAACTAAGAAAGAATGAAAAAGCGTATGTGACGATGGGCGAAATCGAGGAACTCTACCATATTATATGTGAAGAGTATAGAGAGAAGCCACGAGGGCACACACAAATATGGAACTATATCCATGACTTGGAAGGTTGCGGAATTATAAATATAAAACTCTCTGGGTCCGGGATTCGCGGAAAAACGACTCTCATAAGTCTCCCTGATGTTCCTGCATCAATATTAGAAAAAGAATTAATGACCCTACTTTAAAAGGTGAACAGAATGAATACTCAAAGCGAAAAACCACAAATAGAAAATATCCTTTCATCTCGTGGGAGAGTGAAAATTATAAAAGTGCTTGCAAAAGAAGAAGAACTAAACATTTCAGAAATAGTAAAAAGAGTAAGATTAAACCATAGTACAGTTGCGCAACACCTAGGATACTTATGCAAGGTAGGCATCATTCAGGAGAAAACATTCGGGCGTATCCGAATTTATAGGTTAAAGACTGAAAACGCAAAAGTTAGAGCATTAAAAACTCTCTTTTCTCTCTGGGAAAGTTAATGTCTTAATCTATGTGGAAGGTGTTCCCAATACCAAGATATGCACTTAAATTAACCTATCTCGGCACAAATTACAAAGGCTACCAGCGACAACCGCGAGTAAAAACCATCGAAAAAGAAATTCTACAAGCATTAGAAAAATGCGGATTAATCCGAAAAAATAAACTTAAACGATACAAGTACGAATATGCAAGCAGAACAGATGCTTCTGTACATGCGATAAGTCAAGTAATAGCACTTACACTTCCATCCGAGATAGACGAGGTTGTAATAAATAAAGTTAACCAACATCTTCCTCGAGACATAAAAATTATAGGATTCACGCAAGTACCTTCGGACTTTAGCCCAAGATATCACGCTATCTATAGACACTATAAATATATAACCTATTACAAAGGAGAAGACTTAATTCGGATGAAACAGCTTGCAGAGTATATTCTTGGCGGTCATGACTTCAAAAACATATCTAGTAAAAAAACAGATAAAAACACATTTAGAAGGCTCCTTGCAATAAAAATTCAAAAAAATAAAGATTTTATACACGTAGATGTTATAGGAAGAAGTTTTTGTCGCGGAATGATAAGAAAAATATTAACACTGCTGTTAGAGGGAGGAAAACGAAATATAACCCATAAAGATTTATCTCTGCTCTTAAACCCAATAATTAAAAACATAATACCACTAAAATACGCG
>JAGGSW010000108.1 GCA_021158895.1 Candidatus Odinarchaeota archaeon
ATGATTTTAAGTGAAAACATGTTATTTATTATAATTTTTACGAGTTTTTTCGCAAAAGATTTATGGGTAGACTAGTGCTTTAGTAGGCTTTGTGAGAAAAATGGCGGAAACAGTATATGTAAAAGAGTTGGATCTGAGTTCTCTAGGCTCTTTATCAAAAAGTTACATAACAATAAGGCATCCACGTATGAAAAAAGTACTTAGAATACAAGCCACCATATGTATGGCTGCGAGAGAATACCTTGACTCACTAGGCTTCATCGAACTTCTTCCCCCAATCATTGGGCCAGTTACAGACCCCGGTATCAGAGGCGCTAAACAAGTAACCTTCAACTTTTATGGACGCGAATACAAGGTAATGAGCAGCGCAATACTTTACAAGCAAATGGCTATGGCCTCTCTTGGAAAAATATACTTCTTTTCACCCAACATAAGACTAGAGCCACTTGACTCGGCTAAAACAGGTAGACACTTAGTGGAATTTGTGCAAATAGACATTGAACAAGCACATGCAAGCTATTTCGACGCCATGGAAATCGCAGAAGGCCTACTAACATATGTAGTCAAAAAAGTGTTGAAAGAACATGAAGAAGATTTGAAAGACTTAGGCAGGGAACTTAAAGTTCCAAGAAGACCCTTCAAAAAGTTAACACATAAGGAAGCTGTTGACATTTTGAGATCCCATGGCATAGAAGCGAGCTATGAACATGAAATACCTTGGGAAGCTGAGAAAGAACTTTCGTACATGTTTGAAGACCCATTCTTCATCTATGATTATCCACGTGGCGCCAGAGGATTCTATGACCGTGAAGACCCGGAGAGACCAGGGATCCTCAGAGATTTCGACATGCTTTACCCAGAGGGCTACGGAGAAGCTGTATCAGGGGCTGAAAGAGAATACAAGGTGGAAAAAGTTATTGAGAGAATGAGAGCCACTGGTGAAAACCCTGCAAAATACGGGTGGTACATTGAAATGCTCAAATACGGTATCCCACCGAGCGCAGGATTCGGAATAGGCGTTGAAAGACTTACACGATACATCTGCGGGCTAAAAGCCATTTGGGAAGCTAGACCATATCCTAAGGTAGCTGGAATATATTCACCATAGGAGGCCTATTCATGCCTTTTAGACTTCTAAGAGGCGGGTGTCCTTACTGCGACCTTTGCTGCACTTGCGAAATAGCTAGAAAAGCAGTTTACGGAAGAGACGCGCTCTATCCTTTTCTGCCTTCAAAAGAGTTTGGAGGCGTTCAAGCAGGAGGAGACATATACTTCGAAGGATACCCTAGTTCCTTACCTTAGACCATATTGTTCTTCTTCCACGCCTATTTTTGCCCAGTAGGTTAAAGAAATCTGTTGAACTCGGCAGGGAACCACTCTTCATAGATGTTGAAACCGAAACCACATTAGGTGGTTTTAAAGTTAAATTGCCCCTTGTAGTCGCTGCCATGGGCTCAACAGATGTAGCTAACAAAAGAGGACTAATATTAAGCGAAGGAAGCGCCAGAGCAGGAATAATACAAGTCATAGGGGAAAATGTCATAAACATGAGAGGCTACGACAAAAGAATTAGCGGTCAACCCTGTCTCAAAGAAAGAATTTTGAAATATTTGGAACATGTAAACGATGATTGCGGAGGAGTTTTAATACAGCAAAACGTGGAGGACGCAAATGCCGAGCTATGGAACAAAATATACTCCGACAAAGATTTAGATGAGTATATAGATCGAGGTTTAATAGGTTTTGAAATAAAGGGAGGTTAAGGCGCAAAGCCGGGGGCTCGGCGGGGAAGTTAAGGTTAAAAGAGATTTAGCATTGAGACTTAAAGACAAGTTCTTTTCCCAGATGACCCTGAAAAAGTGGAGAGAGAATGGTATGAGCGGCATTCAGTCCCTGGAACCTTCACAAAAGAAATTTTGAACGATATGATAAAGCTTGCAAAAAATAATTATCCAAGGGTTAAAATATGGTTAAAGCTGGGACCATACGCGGATCTCGACGAAATAATAGATGTTGCATTTAAAGCAGGTGTGGACTGCATAACTATCGATGGATCAGAAGGCGGAACAGGTATGAGCCCTATAGCCGCGATGAGAGAACTGGGATATCCAACATTAGTATGTCTCAAAAAGATTGCAGACACTAAGAAACATGGAATTAAAACAAGTATGATAATAGCGAGTAGACTATTTGAAGGAGGACACTTAGTAAAAAGTTTATGTTTAGGTGCAGACGGCGTAGCTATGGCTAGACCATTTATCATTGCAAGTGAAGGACGCTTTGGCCCGGCAAATAAACCCGTGAAAAAACTCCATAATCAAGCAGATGGCATAGTTAATTTTGTGGAGGCCATAAAAGTTGAAGCTCAAATGCTTGCATCAGCTCTTGGGAAATATTCTTTAAGTGAGTTATCTAAGGAAGATGTCGGCGCTTTAGATAAGGTAGTGGCAGAAATGTTTAACATAAAGTATCTTTACAGTTAATATGGTAAAATTTTCTATTTTATGTTTATGAATACGCAGGAGGTAAAATTAAAAATTGGAG
>JAGGSW010000052.1 GCA_021158895.1 Candidatus Odinarchaeota archaeon
ATCGTAAGTAATTTAACCTATCAGTATCTAGTTTATTTGTTTTTACGAAATAGATGAGATCTTAGTTTACTAATGGCGTTTTCAACAATACTCTTTACTTGGTTAGCTTCCTCGAATGTGATATTGAAATCTGAGTAATCTGCTTTTAACCGTAAATTGTATGTTAACCTAAGTGTTCTTGCAACATCAATTAGTCCCAGATTTTCTATTGCGTTTGCCAGTTTGTCGTCTCTTCTTGGAATAGGTGATCTAAGTTTCTTTAAAAGTAATTCAGCATACCATCTGACAGCGAAATAAAAGCTACTGACAGCTTTATTATAACGTTTATTCTCAAAGTCAAAAATAGCATCTTCGAAAAGCTTATCGCCCTTCATGTAAAATCTCCTTGAATTTTTCTATTATACTGTCGTTGGGCGTGGTTATAAACGGAGAAATACCTATTTTATCGCCAAAACTTTTTTCAACTTCCCTAACAATAGCTAAAATTTTACTTCTAACCTCAATGGGTGCATCTTTAACAACCACCAAAACATTTGACCCATAAACGAAGTAGTCTTCCGAGGGCATAGCAACGACCAAGATTATGTTACCACTTAATGTATTTTGCAGTTTTTCTACAAATCGAAGTATTGCAATATCCCAAGTTGTTTCGAAATAGAAAGTTCTTGGATGAAAAAGTGATTTTTTAACAAATATTGAGGACACATTTAACCACCAGTGAATGGAGCCTCAATTTCATTATGATACAGTTCTAAATCAACATATTTAAAGTGTACTAAAATCTCCTACATAACACGATGTTCAAACAAACTTAAGTTCCAAACAAACTACATAAAACCTAAATACTATTTATACGAGTTACTCATCTGGCAGTTTGCAAACAGGAGGCCTTTAAAGTTGAGTAAAAAAGAAATTTCCCTTGCCTTGTTTCCATATCTTCTTCATCCTCGTAACACGGTGCTTGTTACGACGGTGAGTAGAGATGGGAAGCCTAATGTTCTTGCTGTTGCATGGATAACTCCGATAAGCGTGAATCCACCTTACTTGGGAATAAGTGTGAAGCCTGGAAGATATTCACATAAACTTCTCTTGGAAACTGGTGAATTTGTAGTTAATGTACCTACTTTTGATCTTGCAAAAGAAGTTACAATTTGCGGGAGAAAATCTGGAAGACAAATGGACAAGTTTAAGGAAGCGGGGTTAACGATTGGGAAAGCTAAAATCGTTAAGGCACCAATAATAAAGGAATGTGTTGCTCACTTGGAATGTAAAGTTGTCAACCGGTTTAAAGTTGGCGACCATGATTTCTTCATAAGCAAAGTTCTCGCCGCCTACGTCTCAGAAGAACATTTCAAAGATCTTTACGATGTTAAAAAGCATAAAACACTTTTACATATAGGCAAAAACAAATTCACCACAACACAAGATATTTACAAAGAAGTAGAAATATGAAGTAACAACTATCACAAATCAAATAGGAATCAAAGTATCCATAAGTGTACCTCACACTCCTTAACGTTTTACATCGCAATTACGTAGTTTTGATATCAGTTAGACAATTTTGATGCTGTGAAATGTATAAAAGATGTTTGTGAAAAGTATGATTTGGTGGATAGATGTTGGAGACTGGTTCAGAGTATCCTAGGTATGTTACTCCTGGTTTTAAGCCGTTTGATCCAGTTAAGCTTGCAAGGGAAACTGAGAAGATTGTTACAAGGATTAGGAATGGTAGATGTGAGCGTAAGTATACTGCTTTTTATGCTACTGGTGTTTATGGTGGAATTGCTACGGGCTATGCGGTTGGTTGTTGTCTTAGGTGTGTTTTTTGCTGGGTTGGGTGGTCTAGAGATTTTCCAGAGAAGTTGGGGAGATTTTATTCGCCGGAGCAGGCTTTTGAAAAGTTGAGGGAAGCTGCACATAAATATCGTGTTAATAAGCTTAGGATTTCTGGTGCTGAGCCAACTCTTGGAAAAGATCATTTACTGTCTCTTCTGGAATATGTTGAGGATTCTGAGTTTCCACTTTTTATTTTGGAGACTAATGGTATACTTTTTGGTGTTGATAAGGATTACGTTAGGAGAATTTCTAGGTTTGAGAAGGTTCATGTTAGGGTTTCACTTAAAGCTGGTACTCCTGAAGCCTTTGCAAAGAAAACTGGCGCTATTCCAGAGAGTTTTGAAATACCCTTTAAAGCTATTGAGAATCTTTTAGATTATGGAGTAAGTTTTCATGTAGCAGCGATGAGTTTGGATCCAAGGATAATGACTCCTGAAGAAAGAGCTAGCTTAATTAAAAGATTGGCTGAGATAGATGTAAATTTACTTTTAAATTTGGAAGAAGAAATCATAGATCCTTATGAGACAACTCTTGCAAGGCTTAAACTTGCTGGATTTAAGTTGAAGTGGCCTTTAAGAGAGGTATATACGCCGATCAGGGATATTGTTATGGAACCTGAAAAGGAGAAATAATAAAGATAGTTTTCAGTTATAAGTTTATGTGTGATTTGTTTTATTT
>JAGGSW010000146.1 GCA_021158895.1 Candidatus Odinarchaeota archaeon
TGGAAGTGGTCGTCGGAGAAGAATATAATACATTCAAATTATTTACAGATGCCATAAAAATAATTGTTAGCAAAATCATGCATATCGTTTGTATCCGTTTCAAAGTGTTTCACCCATTTCTAAGCACATAAGTTATAATAGTAGATACAACATTTAAACCTTCCAATTTTCTTAATTTAACAAACCCATGATATATAAAAGATGTCCGAATTTGACGTTATAATAGTGCGATGTATTGTCAGATCAAAATTACTTGGGAGTAGCCTTAAAATGAAAGAAAACAAGTTGTTATCCTTGTTCCCTTACGATTATCCCTACAATGAACAGGTAGAATATATGAAAGACGTTAAAAATATCCTCGAGGGAGGGGGGATTGCGATTCTTGAGGCGCCAACAGGCTTCGGCAAAACTGCTGCCCTACTAGCAACCACCCTTCAATATGAAAAACAAGTGATATATACGAGTAGAACTCATACTCAAATGCGTCAGGTAGCCTTAGAAATTGAAAGAATTAACAAAAGAAAAAACAAAAATTTTTCTTTCGTAGTTAAAGGAGCTAGATCAAGACTTTGTCTAAACCCTGTGGTTAGAAAAATATCAGATCCCGAAGAAGCTCTACATGCTTGCCTTGCAAGTATAAGAAACTTAGAGGACGCAGAGTTAGGTGGAGGAGACTATATCAAACAAATATATCAACATGTTCCCCAGGCAAGTGGAGAATGGGTTTGCCAAGCCGGACTAAAACGGATCAAAGTTCCAGTAGATGTTCCATCGGACGTTCCAAGATTAGCAACCGTAGAAAGATTAAAAGAATATGGAGAAAAAAGAAACATTTGCCCATATTTTCTATCAAAAATACTGGCAGCCGAAGTAAATGTCATAGTATGCAGCTATCAATATGTATTAAACCCCACAATAAGAGGCCTCCTCTCATGGAGTCTTCAAGACACCTTCCTAATTTTTGACGAGGCTCATAATATAGAAGATATATGTACGGAAGTATTATCAAAAGCTCTAAGTCAAGCAACCTTAGAGAAAGCACTGCAAGAAGTTTTAACTGTAACTGGAACACATGAACTTGAGAGAATGCTCTATGAAATAAACGATGTTTTTGAAATAATTGACTTACCAGTAGAGGAACCAGTTAAAGGAACAAAGTTCATGGAAAAACTGGCTGAGGTAGGCATGGACGAAAACTGGATAAACAGGTTCCTAGCTCAAATACCAACAGTGCTAAAAATTCAAAGAGAACTTGCAGAAAAAGGAAAACTAGGTAGACTGTATTTACCGAGAATCTTTAGCTTCTACACAACTTTATCAAACTACGACCCTAAAAGCTTTGTCGCAATTTACCATAGTTACGGAACAGGAGAAAAAAGAAGATGGACTGTCACATATAAATGCTTAGACTCAAGTTTAGCCTTCAGCCAAATAATAGATCAACCATACGCAATAATATTAACCAGCGGAACCCTATCACCCCTAGAAGGATTAGAAGAAAGACTTGGCATAAAAGCCAAAATCAAAAAATCTTACTCACCCACAATAAGTAAAGGAAATATATTAGCTATGATCTTAACACGGGGAATTCATGGAAAACCATTGACAACAAAATATGAAGCAAGAGATGAAGAAACAGCCCTAGAATACGGGGAAACAGTAGCAAAAATATTACCATACATACCAAATGGAACCATATTATTTTTCCCATCCTATGAAGTACAAAAAAACATGTTAACCACATGGCATAAACATGGAATTCTTGAAAAATTTAACGCACCTATCTTCATAGAAGAGGAAAAATTAGATATAGAAATTTTGGAAGATTATAGAAAAGCAGCAAGAAAAGGAAAAGCAGTACTAGCGGCAGTTTGCAGAGGAAAAATGAGTGAAGGACAAAATTTCAGTGATGAAGAAGGAAGAGCAGCGATAATGATAGGCATACCATTTGCAAATATAAAAGATTCCTATGTAAAAGCTAAAATAGAGTACTACGAGGAAAAAGAGAGAGGAAAAGGCCGCAGATGGTACTTAGATGATGCCGTAAGAACAGTAAATCAAGCAATAGGTAGAGTGTGGCGACACAAAAACGACTATGCGGTTGCGATTCTAATGGATAACCGATATGCCAGACCCTACGTCCTAACTAGAATAACATCATGGATAAGAGCCAGAATTACCCGACCCTACTCAAACATACCAATAACCACAGTTCAATGGTACCTGCAGAAATTCTACGGTGAAATGCAACAGATCATACGATAACCTTGCTATAAATCGTAGAAAAAGAGAGAGCCACGTAATTAGTGTTTTGAAATCCGAAAGACGTATAAAACCTTAAAAAAAGGATTAGTTACTAATTTTTTACAGTAAAGGTCAGTTCCGTAAAGACTATGCCGCTAGTTTTTAAGAAAGAACCGTAAAAACCAAAACAAAACAGCAAGAACCCAACCAAATCGAAAAATTCTCTTAGTAACAATAAAATAGCAAGAAAAAATAAATCAAAA
>JAGGSW010000059.1 GCA_021158895.1 Candidatus Odinarchaeota archaeon
TATTCTTCGAACCTTCAATCTCAAGCAGTTTCTTTATATCAGACCAAGTTAATCCTCCTCTTGGTGGATGAAAAGCTTGAGCCATTTTAATCACCCATCTAATTACCACAAATGATAGTGAACTTCTTCAACAGGTATATACGCCTCAATATGTATTTTCTTTGTAATTGTCTTTTCTTCCCCAAGCCAATTGTACTTAACCGTTACATCAAAGTCATCGTCTACCCACATTCTTCCCTCTTTCAGGATATTCCATATACTCTTTATCATTTCTCTGTAGCTTTCCTTTATAAATCTGTTGCTGATTATAATTTTCACCTGTGGCTTAGTTCTCACTATTGACGACCTCACATCAACCAACTGTTCTTGAATCTTTTTGAGGGTGCTCATGGCAGGGGCTGTCGTGACCCAGCCCGAAGGGGAGCGGTTCATTCTGAACCACACTCCCCAACCTCCCCTACTGGGGCTTCACGGTGGAAGCCCCCGACTTTAGTCGGGGGAGGAAGTCACGGTATTGTATCTAGATAATCTAACACCGTTTTACAATGGTCTTGCGGTTGAAGTTCAAGAGTGAACTTTGGAACTACTGGGAATCCAAAGACATTATAGATTACCTCTTGCTCTCCTTCATCAACCTCGAAGGAATCCTCGAATAAAACATTGTGATAAGAACCTTCCAGACCTCTGCCCTTTATCTGGATCTTCTGGGATTTATCACTTGTAATACCTATCCTCATGGTGCATAGTGGCGTAGGAACTCTAGTAGCTACAACCACAAAGTTTGGAGCTGTTCTTCCATGGCTACTTGCAAATCTAACTCTGTCTTTTATTGGAGTTTCTGCTGGCTTTAACCATCTTAGTAATGTAACAAGAATTTGAACACCATAAGCAAAAGGAAATGCTCCCCATGCAAGAACATTGTTTTTGGCAAAGGTGGCTTTACCCCTATATGGTATCTTGAAGCTACCAGCAGGTGTTTCTACTTCTGCATATCCTCTACGAGTTGCATAGTAAGATTTGTTATAATGTCCTCTGCATCTCAACCCTGCTACATAGACACCCGGTATATAGCCATCGCCGCTTGCTCCTCTTACTTCGCTATGCTTGTTATACTCATTTTCGTAGGCTTCAATAATGGCTTGGTCTGCTGATGCATCGTGCATCCAATCTACGATGTCCTCTCTATTTGTGGGTACATTCTCTCTAAACGGTTCGACTAGTTCGCTGCTGTCCATTGCATTTGCTGGCAGAAAGTCAAAGACCGTGTTTACCTTTGCCAATCCTCTAACAAAATCTACATTTGGTCTCTTCAATTTTACCTCTACATGCTCAACTTTCAATATATTTCCCACATTTAAAGGGTCTATCGGCATTTTAACCTACACCCGTTTTATAAGTTTTTAGATAGGAGGAGCTAGAACCCTCACATAAGAAACCGTCATTTCGCTGTTCACAGGGTTGATATTGAAAAACCCTTTCTGTATGAACATTCCAAACGGTGCTTGCACTATTAGAACGGTTTCACTTTCTCCATTCGGGAAGGTTATCTCTTGTGGATCGGTAAGATCTTTCTTATTAGCATCCCAGACTTCGAGTATGGCTTTGGTGTCTCTCGGACAGTTAGTTCCTACTGCCAAAATCATCATCGGCGTTGGAGCAACAAAGCTGAACTTGTAGGATGCTGGTGGAACTGCTACTGGAGGCTCGACAATCTTACACCCATATCTCTTCTCGATCTCTTCTACTTTCTCGGAGTAAATCAAATTTGGAAGATGCCATTCCTCGTTACATGGTAGTTTCGGTCTGTCTGCGAAAGCACCGAGCAAAGCTTGGAAGTTGTGTCTAAATGAGGCGATAGCAAAGCCGAAGAGATCTCTTGTTGAGTCCCAACCATGATCACCTTCCATTCTACCCAATCCCTCTCTCCTGTTTCCTCTCATTATTGCAACCTGTGTAGTTCTACCTTTGTATGTCATGTAAACTCTTGGATAGTGCCCATATCTCCTTCTGTGGTCTTCTGGACTGCTCGCCGCTCTCCTTTCCATCGTGTAGACCCTGTAAGTCGTGACATGTACTCCAGCACCGTGGCAGCACGTATTGTTACCCAACACTAGACCCCTCGGTGCGTTTCCAATGTACCATTGAGCCATGACCTCTTTCGAATACGCCGATGTAACATCTGGAGGGCTTGTATCACCAATTTCGAGCATCGGTGATAGTATGTCCTCTACTTCCGAGAATATCTCTTCTTTCAACTCAAGTGTCGGCAAAAACCCACCTACTCTTCTGGGCGTTACACTCTGTATTTTCATTACCGCTTTACCAAACATACTACCTCACCACCTCCAAAGTAGTTCTGCAAGTATCTCAGGTTTGAGTTCTCTTAATTTAGATAACGCCTTCTCTCTCGTTTTAACCACCTCT
>JAGGSW010000165.1 GCA_021158895.1 Candidatus Odinarchaeota archaeon
ATGTTATCTCATTCATACTCAGTGCGTTCTAGCTACATGTAGGAGAAGTGTTGCAGATGCTTGAAATATGGGAAATTTTTAGGCGAGCCAAAACAGGAGAAACTATGAAGGAAAGAGATTTCGACATGAAATTAACAAGAAAAGTCGCAGAATTAATAAAAGAATACGATATCCGATTTAACAAGGAAGAAATAATTACAACAGACAATAGTTTGGTTGACGATGTTTATAGAGCAGCCATCGATCTAACACTGGATATAGGAGTTTACGTTTTAGATACTCAACGAATTATAAAATTTGATGAAAATGAAATCAAAGAAGCCGTAAAAACCGCGCCATCCCAACTTATAGTCGGCGAAGGAAAGGATGCAAGAATTTTAAAACAAAGAAAAGTCGAAGATCCAAGTCCTCCCCTAATAATAGGTGGGGATGCTGGAGCACCAGTTGACGACGAATTATACTTCAAAATGGCCTTATCCTACCTAAAGGAGCCAATAATTGATATAGTTGATCATGCAAGCATAGTAAAAGTTCACGGCATAAATGTTGAATCTGGAACTTTCCTTGAAGCCTATGCTGCTAGAAGAGAAATGAAATTGATACGAGAAGCTGCAAGATTAACAGGAAGACCGGGAATCCACATCATAGGTGGTGAAAGTTCAACTACACTTGTGGGAGACATAGCCATAATGTCACAAGAATACCTCAGACCCACAGATGCCCACCTAATACCAGTTTTAAACGAAATGAAAACAAACTATGACAATCTAGGAAGAGTAATCAGTTCATTAGAATACGGAGCCTTAAATGTGGGGTTACCTGACCCAATCATAGGCGGTTTTGCTCGTGGTCCCGAAGGAGTTGCAATAGTACATGTAGCTGAATTTCTCATGGGCAGATTAGTTTATTTTGCAGATTATCACATCGGACACCCAGTGCACATGTTCCTCGGCTCCACATCAGCACCAGAATGTCTGTGGGTCATTAGCACAATTAGCCAATCAGTAGCAAGAAACACCAACTTTATAATAACTGGCAATGTTTGGCCAAGCGCTGGCGCTGGAACAGAAATGATCTTCGACGAGATTGTAGCCAATACATTAGTAGCCACCGTAACAGGTGCCCATCCACTCGGAGTTACCGGAACAAACGGTAAATTACCACATGCAACTGGTTTAGAAACAAGATTTATGGGCGAAGTGGCTCATGCAGCTTCAAAATCCAAATTAAAGAGAGAGGATGCAAACGAAATAGTGCTTCACTATCTTAGAAAATACGAGAATAAGTTGGAAAATCCAGACCTAGGAAAACATTTCGATGAACTATATGATACTAAAACCTTAACACCAAGAAAATTCTGGCATGAAATGTACATAAATGCAAAGAAAGAACTAGCAGAACATGGAATCGAAATAACCTAAATCTTTTAGAGATTAAATTGCGATTATGAAATAATCGCACAATCGAGGTGAATGCCTTGAGTTTTTCAATGGACAAGAGAAGTATGAGAGTTATCTTTGTTTCACATTGTTTACTTAATCAGAACAGTAAAGTTTTCGGATTATCAACGGAAGAAACAGTAAAAACTGCAAGCGAAGTTATCAACTTCCTTTTGGAAAAGAATATTGGAATAGTTCAAATGCCGTGCCCAGAATTCACGTATCTCGGCCTCCTAAGGCCTCCTCAAACAAAAGACCAATATGATAGTGCAGGATTCAGATCACATTGCAGAAAACTCGCTAAAAATATTGTAAGTCAAATTGAAAACTACGGAAAGGCTGGAGTAAAGGTTTTGGCAATACTTGGAATCGAGGGAAGCCCTTCATGCGGCGTAAACTGGACAACAAAAACAGGAGATAAGAAAACAAAACATGTACGAGAAAAGGGAATATTTATGGAAGAATTAGAAAAGCTTCTTTCAAAAAGAAAAATCTCGGTAAAAATAATTGGAATACCTGAATATCCAAAATATGGAAACATAGAGGAAACTATGAAGCTATTAGAATTGCTGTGACTGGAATATCCCTTATTTTGACTCTCCTGACTATATGTTTGTTTGTGAAGTCGTCGCTGTTAAAGACGACCTTTCGATTTATATAAATGATAAGTGCTATATCTGTATAGTGTTAAAGCGTCTCGTATCCTTGTGAAGTTCGTAACTTGGGGATGTTTATAATTGTTGAATTGGGCTGAAATATGGGTTGGTGGTAAACGATCAAAAGAAAAGGATGAACGCTTACTCTTACTAAGAGTTGAAGCAGCAGTGCCGTTAGGCGTTGAGTTACCTAAAAATTTTCGTAAAGTAGGTGTAGACTATTCTGGAAGAACGGTTTTTGCTTCTCAATGGCAAACAGAAGCTGCAAAGATAAGAGCAGAAATACGGGCCTTAACCATCTTCCTAGTTTCACAGGGAGTAAAAGTTC
>JAGGSW010000144.1 GCA_021158895.1 Candidatus Odinarchaeota archaeon
GTTATTATCTATTTAGATGTATTTTTAAACTTAAGGTATCATTGCCGACAATTAATTAAAAAGATAACGATATCAGAATAATTCCAGTTTTATCTTTTTACCATCTCTAAAAAGAGATTTCGAACATTTCCAAGAATATTTCTTTACTTTTAAATAATGAAAAAATGAATTTTAAGTTTTAAACCTCGATTCCTAGCTCTTTTAGTTTTTCTGGGGTGGGTTTCCCATCAACCCATCCGCGAAGCTCATAGTATTCCTTTAGCATTTTATCGAGCTCAACAACCTGTCCCTTTGAGGGTCCTTCGGGCATTGGTTCCTCTAATAATCTTTTGGGTAAGGTGTCGTCTTTAGCTGAGAAACCATATTTGGTCATTATCCATCTTTCTAGGTTGTATATTCGTTCACCTATTGTCATTAGTTCATCTGTTGTTAAGTCCCAACCAGTAACAGCGGAAAGAAGCTCAGCAAATGCATCTACACCTAATGCAAAGGTTACGAAGAGACAGTTTACAGTAGAGTTAACTACGCATGTGAAGTCTTGGAATGTTTTAACCCATTTTGCTTTGCCTTCGGTTGTAAATCTATCTATTTGCTCAGGGATACCTAATATTTCCGGTGAAATTGTATAACCAGTAACATGGCAGCCTCCACGATTTGAAGTTGCATACTCTAGTCCTATTCCCTTTGCTCCACGAGGATCGTAGGCAGGCATTTCTAAGCCCTTAACGCTCATTGAATACTCTGGGTGACCATATAGTTCAGCCAGTCTCTTAGATCCTAATGCTAGATATTTTCCAAAACCGCTTTTATACGCTGTTCTCCAAACTGCTTCCACTAGTGCGGCATCGTTACCGAATCTTAAATCTAAGCCTTGAAGGTCTTCTTTTGGTATTATTCCTCGCTCAACAAGTTCCATGGCGCAACCTATAGTTGAACCTAGTGAAATGGTATCCATACCGAATTCATCGCAGTAATGGTTTGCTTTAATAATGGCTTCTAAGTTTCCGACACCAGTTGCAGCACCCAGAGCCCATATGCTCTCATATTCAGGGCCTTCTGAGTATAGTATTTGATATGGTCCACTTTCTACTTTAGTAACGCGTCCGCATCCAATTTGACAACCCCAACATGGCCTTCTCTTAATTAGATATTTTTCTTCCAGCGTTTCTCCACTTATCTTTTCTCCGTCAGGATCCACGCCCGTCTGCCAGTTTTTGTACGGGAACATTCCATGTTGATTTATGATGTTAACAAGTATAGCGGTACCGTATTTTGGTAGTCCTTGACCTGTAACCGAGTTTTCTCTCATGGCTTTAATCCATTTGGAAGAAGCCTCCTTAAATTTCTCAGGATTTGCTATTGGAACTTCTTTTTCACCTGATACAACTATTGCTTTAAGTTTCTTAGATCCGAGAACAGCTCCAAGACCTGTTCGCCCAGCAGCACGATGCTCGTCATTAATTATGCATGCTACAAGTACTAGGTTTTCTCCAGCTGGCCCTATACAAGCAACACTAGTATTCTTTCCGCCAATTCTTTTCTTTAGAATTCTAGCTGTGTCAAATGTGTTTTTACCCCATAGATCAGAGGCGTCACAGATTTCTGCCTTTCCATTTACTATGGATATATACACCGGGGTTTCAGATTTACCTCTAATAATGAGGGCGTCAAAACCTGAAAACTTGAGGAAGGGACCCCATTCTCCTCCCGAATTTGCGCTGCCAATACTTCCAGTTAGTGGAGATTTTAAAGCCATTACATGATATCTGCCTGGTGATGGGAACCCTGGGATTCCTGTTCCAGGGCCTGTTGCAAATACTACAACGTTTTCGGGGCCAAATGGATCTATATCCCTAGGAGATATGCCTTTAGCTTCCAGCTGTTTAAGCTCGTCGTAAAGTATTTTTATCGCAAGACCCTTTCCACCAAGCCATTTTCGAGCCACATCATAGTCCAATGGTATTTCTTTGATTGTTTTCGTAGTTAAGTCTATATCTAAAATTTTACCCATATATCCGCCAACCATAAAGTTCCCCTCAAAACCTTACTGAGGTAAATTTCCCCTCTTTTTTATATAATGTTTTCGCTACGTTCCAAAGGTGAATTTCTTCTACAGTTTAGATAAGATAACACCCAAACCTAAACATTTCTTTATCCAATTTTTAACTTTAAGCTCGTACTTATTGGATAAATTGACATTTCTATTAAATTCAGCTGGTCTTGCTTGTTTAGATTTTACAGGGGGCTTGCCCTAGTCATTATAAAGTTTAGTAATTATTATTATTATAGGTAACTTGTAAAATCTAAGGATCTTAGAGGTTGATACTCAAATATAAGGAGCAAATATTTAAATTGGATAAAGTATACCTGCCTACGTTTCACATTTTGCTGAAAATTTTATAATGACCCTAATTAGATATTT
>JAGGSW010000105.1 GCA_021158895.1 Candidatus Odinarchaeota archaeon
TATCTAAATAATTCATGTCAATACTCAAAATAAAAAGAAAAAATAAAATTTTTATTTTTTCTTTCTGAGTAATATTGATGCAGCAACTATTATGAGCAGTAGAACAACGACTCCACCGATTATTGCGAAGAGATATCTCTCTACTGGTGTTGTAAAATCTACGTAAATTATAACCTCGCTGAAGTGTACCGTAACCATTATTATGTATTCCGTTTCTGTTTCAAATATTTCTGCATCAGGGACTGGTTCTCCATTAATGTAAACCGTGAGTTGAGCACCTGATGGCACAACGTCCTTTGGAATTGTTATGTTCACGGTAGCTATTGTTCCAGAGGGCCCACTAACCACGAATTTTAATCCTTTGGTTGTTCCCAGCATAGTATAACCTGTTTCATAACTTACATTGGCCACTGTGACTCCTGAAACATTTGCTACTACCTCGATTTCAGTTTCCTGACCTGCAACTACGATTGGAAAGACTACTTGTCGAGATTCGAATAATATTTCTCCGAGTTCAGCCATAACGAAGTCTTTTTTTGTCATGTTCCATATTGCGTACCGATCTGTTTGCTCCATGGGTTCTGGTATGTCTTCTGGTATATGTAGGTACACTTGATGCGTTTCATTTTCTCCACCGACTATTTTAAGTGTCGCCGTTCCTGCATATTCTGTATCATTTAGAGCTTCGAAGAATAATGGGAATCTGAAGAGTGTTGCATTACCTACTGCTTCAGTTTTTATTCTCTTTATAATGATTTCCCCGGTAAGGCCAGTTGATGTTGATTGATGCATTTCAAGCTTTATGTGCTCAGGTTTAATGTCCGTCTTATCTAAGAATTGATACCACACTTCTTCAGTAACATTTGGATCCATTTCAGCAATAAAGTCAAGCCATGCGTTCTTTGCTTCAGCAAGCGCGTCATCCACGTTTCCACTGATTTCAAAGTCACATTCTGCACTAAATTGTCCATTAGCATAGCTGATTTGGAAGGAGAATTCTCTGATCTCTATTGCACTCACTGCTTCAAAAAGCTCACTCTCGAATTCAATAATGTCTTCAAATGGTGGTTCCTCTTCTGGAGGAATAAATTTTATTAACAATTCGCTTAAGTCGGTGAATGCTTCCGTTGCATTGCCTTCAAAGATTAGCGACAAATCTAGGAATGTGAGTGCAAAGAATTTGGCGTTAGTAAAGGTAAACTCTCCGTCAGCTGTAAGGGTCCATCTATCTGCAGAATCGGTAAGCAAAATACTTAACGTAGCTTCTGAGGGTGCTCCATTATCGAATTTAGCGAAAACTTCGAACTGAAGTTTTGCATTACCTTGGCCTTCCCATAGTCCATTTATTGTTATGT
Source organism: Candidatus Odinarchaeota archaeon (assembly GCA_021158895.1). GTDB lineage: Archaea > Asgardarchaeota > Baldrarchaeia > Baldrarchaeales > DXJG01 > DXJG01. The sequence goes on from JAGGSW010000105.1 coordinate 1,356, forward strand.
TTTGCATGACATTGCTGGCATTAAAGAAAGCAGTTACGTTCGTAAGCCCACTAAATTCACCTAGAACAAAGTCTGCCTCAGTTGTTACATTAACGCAGACAAAAACCTTACCGTCTGTAGTGGAACTTTCCACAATATTAACTGTGCAGTTTTCAACCATGGTATTTAACATGTCTGTTAAGTTCCCTATGAGTTCTAAAAATACGTTTGGCGGCATTACAAACTCTTCATATGGGAATTGCTGTGGAGCACCAGTTGTTTCATTCATAATTAAGGGTAAAAGTGTATCTTCTAGCCTAACTCTGAACGCTTTTTCAGTTTCGCTTACATTAAGCCAGAAGTATATTGCAGCAATAGGTACACCTCCAAGGAAATGTACTGCTCCTTCACTTACAAGTTCATTATCCACGTATGTTCCATTTACACTTATGCTACTTATTACGTTAGCAAACGGTTCAAGTTCTTCTTCAGGCGGGATTATTGTTGCTTCCGCTGATCCACTATATGTTTCATTTTCCTTAAGTAGTTCGAAGAGCATGTCTACTGTCGCGTTATCTGGTGCTGGCGTTTCCTCGTGAAACATCTGGAGTTCGATTGTTTGGTCAGGGTATACGATTAGTGTCATGTTGTCAACTTGCTGCCGTTCTTCTTCAGGTTTCAGATTTACTGATGTTTGTGTAGTGATTGTTGCAGTATATGCCGCGCCAATCATTGATATTAGAAATAACGTAATAAATAGTGCAGATACGTATTTTCTCATTCTTGGCAGTTCTCCACATATCACCAATTTTTTATAATAGGTACCACAACTTGTATGTAAAATTTATATATAAAAGTTACTATCGACCTTATTTACGTTACATAATATTTCAACATCTTAAAGTGTTATTCTCATAAAAATGTTCGGAGAA
>JAGGSW010000133.1 GCA_021158895.1 Candidatus Odinarchaeota archaeon
TTCCGTGAAGACTCACGCTGATCGGGCCAACGTTTGAGCACTGAATCTGTATATAAAGCTAAAAACTAAAGTTCATAAAATATCTTATCAAAAAGTAAACTTTTAATCACCATGCATTATAATAAATTAGAATAAGATATGGTGTAGAAGCAAAAGTGATGGGCCCGTAGCTCAGCCTGGTTAGGTTGAAAACCCCGGAAAGAGCGACAGGCTCATAACCTGTTGGTCGTGGGTTCAAATCCCACCGGGCCCACCAATCCTATCTAATTTTATGGTTAAGTCAATCAGAAAAATAATCAAAGTCGGTTTTACTGTTTAGTTATTTTGTTTTAATTTTTGATCGTGATTGTTAGAGGTTACCTTCATAGGCTTCAGTTAAAGCAGAACATGCTCCACATCTTACACATCCAGCAAGATTTTTACGCGGGTCAACTCCATAATCTCTGAGAATTTGCGCTACTTCCCGATAAATATAAATTAACGTTGTAGGTGAGGGAGGAAACCTATTTTCAAAGGGAGTTCCAATAATTGGACGTAAAGGTACAATATAAGGAATCACGCCTATCTCCGCTACTTTTTCAGAACCCTTCACAACACTTTCGATACTTTCTCCCAACCCAACTATAACATACGTGCTAACTTGGCATTCTCCAAAAAGTTCTATACACCTCGTCCAGGTCTCATAAAACTTCTCCATCCCAATACTTCCTTTCCCAGGACAAACCTCATGAAATATTTTCTTATCAAATGTTTCTATATGAACGCCAATGGTATCTGCTCCAGCATCAGCAAGCATCTCTATATACCTTAAGTCGTCTGGCGGCTCTAATTGAACATGAATCGGAACTTTATGATAGCTTTTTACCTCTCGAACAATATCTGCAAGCAGTTCTGCACCCTTATCTGGGGTTCCAGGAGTACCAGTAGTCAAAGTAATATGCTTACAAACTTTTTCTTCAACCGCTGCATCAACAACTTCTCTAAGCTCTTTAGGTTTCTTAAGAAGAATGGTCCTTCCAGATTTTAATGAAAGCTCTATTCCACAAAACTTACAGCCCAAACCCTTACGCCAATAAATACATTTTTGAAGAACTGTGGTAGCTAAACAATCAACACCATGTAAAAGAGCAACCTTCCACATGGGCGTCCCATAAGAAGTATACTTCCTATAAAACTGAGGATAAGGAACCAAACTCACCTTAGAAACCTTTTCTCCACCCTCTCTAATCACATAAAATTTTTCATCCTCCTCTACCAAAATGTAGGGAGATTTCTCAACAAACCTACCCCACATTGCCGCATTAACACATCGTCCAGATGGAAGAACAATGTATCTTCCCCCAGCTGGCCCTGCCCCTCCTTTTCTACCTCTATCAATGTCAACCCCAAGTCTAATACCTCTGCAAAGCAAATCAACCTTAAGTTCACCAAAACCGTGCATCATTCATCACAATCCAAAATTTTTTCATAAAGATGCACAAGCATTCCAGGTATTTGTTCGTATTCCCTTATCTTTCGAAAACCATACTTTTTAACAATTTTTACACTTGCTGTTTGCGTGGGCAAAATATTAACTCGAACACTAACACAACCCTTCTCCTTAGCAAACCTTAATATATGCTCATACATAGCCTTCGCAAGTCCTCGCCTCCTATAATCAGGATGAATAGAAAGATGCTCCCCAAGACAAATGTTTTCCTCAATCTTCGCCTTATACACAGCCACTAACTTCCCCTCAAGTCTAATGCCAAAATAGTAGTAACCTTCCAACATCTCTCTCACAATTTCACTGCTGGAAAGACATCTTCTCCGACGCCACTCCACTGGATATTCCTCAGCAAAGGGCCATACCAAACGAAACAACTCCTCAACTTCCGAAGCATCTTTTTTATCCAGTTTTTCAACAACATACCCCTGCATTCCAACAAAATCCCTTTCACTCCTCATTTTCAACCCCCAAAAACAATAAATAAACAAACAACACCCTCAAACCATAACTAAAAGGACCTCTTAACTCTATAAGAGAAACAAAAACAAATGTAAACTTTTCGCATAAAAAGCTAGCGCATTGAAAACAAGAACTCCATTTTTAATTCATTAGCTTTAAACCTCTATTCACGTTAAAAGCTACTCACTTATCTAAAAACATTCAAGTCTACACATTTCTTTTATAGTTTCTCGATAAAGCCAAAAATAGCAAAATAATAAAGTAACAACGTTGTTAAGATTAAAACTGAAGTTAATGTATTTTAG
>JAGGSW010000021.1 GCA_021158895.1 Candidatus Odinarchaeota archaeon
GAACTGAAGATTTTTATTGTCAAGTTATATCGAATTATACATCTATTATTGTTTAGTTTAAATTTTGTAAAAATAAATGGGGTAATTTCCATGCATGGTAAAATAGGTTTTTTCATAGGATGTACTGTTGCGAAAATGGCCAGAGAAATTTATGATTCTGCAAGCAAAGTCCTTGATAGTTTAAACATTAAATTTGAAGTTTTTGGGGAAGATATATGCTGTGGAATGCCCTTAATTTTATCAGGCTATGAAGGAGAAGTAAAGCCAATCGCAAAAGAAGTGGTCGATAGATTTGCCAAAAAGAAAGTATCCCTAATTGTTACCTCTTGTCCTGCATGCTACAGAATGTTCTCAGAATACTACCCCAAAATATTAAACAGAAATTTACCTTTTGAATTCTACCATTTTACACAGTTTGTATACAAAATCGCTAAGGAAAGAGAACTCAATTTAAAAATAACTCCAACAATGAGAGTAACCTACCACGACCCTTGTGAACTAGGAAGATATCGTCAAATCTATGAAGAACCAAGAGCGCTTTTAAACATGATACAGTCACTTAACCTAATAGAATTAAAACTTAACAGAGAAAATTCAACATGTTGTGGTGGAGGGGGCCTCTTAAAAGCCACATTCCCTCAAGTTGCAGTCGAAATCGCAAAAGAGAAAATAGAAAATGAAATTGTCCCTCTCAGCGTTGATGCAATAATTACTGCATGTCCAGCTTGCTATCTTAACTTTAAAGACGGTGTTAGAGAAACGGAAACAGGAATTAAAGTCTATAATATAGAGCAAATCTTAGCATTGGCATTAGGGGGAGATGATAATGAATAAAATCGATGAGGAATGGTTTGATTATAAAAACAAATTGTATGAAGCGTTAGATAACGAGTTTATAAGAACAGCTCTTAGAAGGGCTATAAAATCTTTCAGAGCTAACAGAGATAAAGCTATTAAAAGGTATCCTGAAGTTGAAGAAAAAAGGAAGAAACTAAGGGAAGTAAAAGAGTATGTTCTTACACATTTAGATGAAATGGTCAAAATGACAATAGAATCTTTTGAAACCATGAAAGGACACGCCTACTACGCTAAAACCGTTGAAGATGCTCTTAAAATATTTGATGAAATCGTGGGTTCAGGGAAAATAATTGTAAAATCTAAATCGATAACATCAGAAGAACTAGATTTAAACGAATACTTGGAGAGAAGGGGAAATACCGTGTATGAAACCGATCTAGGCGAATTTATAGTGCAAAACCTTGGCAGCAAACCTATGCATATTCTTTCCCCAGCAATTCATGTTCCAAGAGAGAAGGTAGCTGAACTCTTCTCAAAAATAGTTAATAAAAAACTACCCCCAGATGTTAATCAGCTAGTTTCTATTGCAAGAAGTTTTCTTAGGGATAAATTTTTCAAGGCTGATGTTGGAATTAGTGGGGCTAATGCAGTTTGTGCAAATACGGGATCTATTTTCGTAATAGAAAACGAAGGAAATGCTAGATTTGCCACCAACGCTCCTCCAGTATATATTGCGCTTGCTGGCATTGAAAAAATAGTTCCAACACTTATGGATGGTATGCTTCTTGTAGAGGTTGTTTCCCGTTACGCTTCATACTATGCTCCTAGTTTTGTTTCAATAATTTCAGGTCCAAGTAAAACTGGAGATATAGAAAAAGTACCAGTTTACGGTGTTCATGGACCTAAGGAAGTACATTTAATTTTATTAGATAATGGTCGTAGTGAAATTGCTAAAGATCCTGTGTTTAGGGAAGCTCTATACTGTATTCGTTGTGGGGCATGTCTCTATGAATGTCCGGTTTACGCTCTTACAACTGGTTACTATGGATATAAGTATTTTGGAGGTATTGGTACAATATGGACTGCATTTATTGCAGGCGGGCTTGAAAAGGCTTTTCCATTGGCATATACGTGCACACTGTGTGAGAGATGTGTCAAGGCTTGTCCTATGGAGATAGATGTTCCAAAAATGGTTTTAAAGCTGAGAAAACTTCTATCAAGCAGAAATTATGTACCAAAATTTGTGAAAGGCATGGTTCAGAAAATATTAACAGACAAAGTACCGTATTAGTGTCTTTGGAGCATCAAGTGAAAACTAAGGTATCGTAGTTTAATTTAAGAGCAATGAATAAACGAAATCATTATTTTGTAGTCTTTCAAGTTTCTAAATGAATTTATCATGCTATTTCAAATTTGGATAGTACAACCTGTA
>JAGGSW010000127.1 GCA_021158895.1 Candidatus Odinarchaeota archaeon
CTTCACCTATACCCACTTTTTCTAGGATTTCACTATAGATGTTGGTAACTATGTTGCCAAAACCGTCTATGTAGATGACTTCCCCTTCAATTTGATCTTTTTGTACATGTGGTTTTGAAAAACTTAAAATTTCATATTCCTCAAGTAAGAGACCAAAATTCTCTATAGGAACCCCGTTAGCTAAGTAGGCTGCAGCAGGCGCAAAAATATCTCTCCCGTGAAAAGTGCGAGAAACACGAGGTAACATATATTTACTATTTGTTATTTGAACTACTTTTTTTACTCCTTCTCTTAATGCTGCAAGCGTGAGAAGCCCGTTGTCAGGTCCAATATAAAAGCTTCTCTTAGTTTCTATGATAATTGCTTTTCTAGCCGTTCCAACTCCCGGATCAACTACGCCAACATGTATTGTACCTCTAGGGAAGAAGGGAGCACTTGCTGCTAGGACATAGGCCCCCTGCCTAATGTCAAATTTTCTAATTTCATGGGAGATGTCTACTATATTCACGTCTGGGCATATGGAAAGTATGACTCCTTTCATAGCTCCGACATAAGGATCTCTTAATCCAAAATCTGTCAGTAGAGTTATTACTTTTTTCATTTGGATTTTCTTCCTCCAAATTCTTCAAGAAGTTTCTCGTAGACTTCTCTTTCGCTTCCCTTAGATAAGTGGTAAAGTCTTTCAACTATTAATTCGGGAGTTGATCGTGCGAGATAATTGTATATGGGATTCCTATTAACTATTAGATTTAAGTTTTCATCTAAGCCGCTGGCCTCGATTCCATCCACTCTAATGGGAACTTTTACAACTTTCATTACTTCTTCAGCTAGATGGCTTATAAAGATGGCACATGTTTTTTTGTTAGTATATAGAAGTTCTAGTATGCCTGCGATAACTTTTGCTGCTGCGCCTGGCTCGGTGATGGCTTCTAACTCGTCGACAAGAACCAGTTTTTTCTTGGGACTTGTGATGACTTTAGCAAAGTTTCTGAGTGTTGCTTCGAAGGCTCCAGCATCCATAATACCTCTTGATCGCGAGAAAAGATATATTTCATCGAATGGGCACATATAAACTTCTTCTGCTGGAACTGGGAGCCCCATTTGTGCTAATATAACTATTTGAGCAATTAAGTTGAGTAACGTGGTTTTACCACCGCTATTTGCACCACTTAAGACAACAATTCTTTCTTTATTTGTGTTAGGCGGTTGAATAGGAATATCTCCAACGACATAATTAACTGGAATTACCTTAGTCTTGTTTTTTAATTCTAATTCTCTTAGAAATAGGTTTCTTCCATTAATGAAACCAATACCTACGTATTCTTCACTTAACGTGGGAACATTCAAGAAGTAATCTTTTGCGAATCGTCCCACAGCGAAAAAGAGATCGAAATCTAGAAGTGCTTTAACAGCTTCTTCAACTGCTGATCTTAGTTCATGAAGTTTTAGGGCCATTTCTCTAAGTATTTTATATCTTCTCAGAGCGTACTCCTTTCTTAGAAAATCTTCCAATAGACTAACTTTTCTCCTATCAGCTTGAATTGGCAATACTAAATCCCTTGGAAATAGTTCTTCAACAAATTCTAATTCCTCACCTGTCAGCTTAAGCTTTTTACATAGGTTGTCTTCAGCTTTTTGACATACCTCGGTAATAATTTCTAGTAACTCACCGGATAATTCTGGAAAAACGTTTCTAAGACCTTCGCCTCCAGTTCCACTTGTAATTGCTTCTTTTAAAATGTCAAGAAGCCGTTCGCCCTCAATGACTACTTTTCTCTCTGCAATTTTCTCCTTCACTTCATCATTAATTTGAACTTCCAGATCGCTAATTACTGTTTGGAGATCCCGTATGGCAGTTCTTAGCCTATCTAGTTCCTCATCATATCCTTCTCTTACTTCACCATCTTCAGTCAAGACAGAAAGTAGGTTTTCAACTTCGTTAAGTGCGGTTAGGTTAATGCGATTCTTAAATTTTTCAATAGCAAAGCCGTCGGGAAGGGAATGAATATATTTTCCAAGCTCGCAAGCAGCTCTGACGGCCTCATAATTTAGAGAGTAAAATGATACGAGACGTTCAGGAAGTAGAAACTCGACGGAGACTTCTTTGCCAAGTACTTCAGCGTTGAAGGCATAATCTATGGCAGTATCATATGGCGCGCCTCTAGAAAGAAAGAGTACTAGGT
>JAGGSW010000010.1 GCA_021158895.1 Candidatus Odinarchaeota archaeon
GCAAGAAGTTTGTTTTCTCGGTGCTTTGCTTTTTCTCTTCTTTCGAAAAGAAAAATTGAAAGTAGATTAAAATTTGTGTTATTTGGTTACTATTTTTATTTTGATGGTTCTGATATGTCTTCTTTTTTGATTTCTGCGAGTTTTGCTGCATATTCCATGTATTGTTTCCATTTTGCTGTTGCTCTTATCATGAGTTTTGCTGCTGCAGGAGAACCTCCTCCGTGCATACAGCCAAGTATTCCTGCGCCACAAGTTAACCATTGAATTAAATATGCAATTCTTGCTCTTGTTTCTCCTGGGGATGCAGCTGTAAGATATTTTTTCTAGTAGTTTTCCATATTCTTCGTTTTGGAAGTCTTTCCATGAGGGCATGCAGCCGGTTTCTCCTATTCCTCCAGCGATGTCCTCACATAGAACCTTTGTTTCATAGGGTAAAGTTGCTACATGTACCTTGTTTACGTTTGCTAGCAACGCGTCGGGTATCCATGCACCGGATGGATGTTTTTCACCTAAAGTTGCAGCTGCTATCCCTAGACCGTAGGTTGTCTCGTTATTGATGACCATTTTGATTAATTGTTCTCGAAATGTTTTTTCAGATAGGCCGTTAGCTCTTGCTATTAGAATTGCGGCTCCTACCATTACGTCTCCTTGTCCTGCTACGCATGAGCCTATTAGAGCTCTATAGGCTGATGTGAAGTACATTATTGCTTTAAGCGCGTATTTTCATTCTCCACACATAAATACTCTTTCCTTTGGTATGAAAACGTCGTTGAAAAGTATCCATGCTTGTGTTATTCCTGTTCCGATCGCTGGTAACTCGTATCCGTTGCCTTCTAGTTCTCTTGCATCATCTGGATGTCTTGCTTCCACAATTGTTATTCCTTCGGTGTCTCTAGGCACTACGAAAGACACTGTGTAGTTTTTATCCTCTTCTCTTAAACTTGTTGTTGGCATTACGAAAATTTCGTTTGCAGCGGCTGCTCCTGCTATCATTATTTTTGCTCCACGTACAACTATGCCGTCATCTCTTTCCTCCACTATGTGCAAATATAGGTCTGGATCCTTCTGCTGTGATGGTGATAGCGCTCTATTTCCTTTTGGATCTGTTAGGGCTCATGCAACCGTTATAGCGTTTCGCTGCGCATACTCTAACCATTTTTTAAGTCTTTGATGGTAATCTGTTCCCTCATTTTGATCTATTTCATAGGTGGTTGTCCACATTGATTGTAAACAGTTCCAGCCTACACAGAGTGCTCCGGTGCATGTTCCCGTCAAATTATACATTAGTCGTTTGAAGTTACAATTTTTATAACGTCTTCAGGTGTTTCCATGGCTGTTAGCCATCGCATAACCTTTTCGCCTATTAGTTTAGATTCAGCTGTTACTAGGTCTTGGTATTTGGGGTCTTGTGCTGCTTCGAAAGCTTTTGCATGGGAGTTTACGCATCTTTTCGTTGCTGGATGCGTTGTTACATCTTCTATTAATTCGCCAAATTTGTAAATGTTTGGGCGCATTTTCTTTAAGCTTTCTTTATATTGTTCAGGTGTTTTTATCAAAATGGAACCTTCTCCTCTACGTTTAGTTACAAACTGTTATTTGCATGTTACTTTCAGACCCCATAATATATTAACTTTTTATGATAGTGGCTTCAAGGCTTCGGTAAACTAGAATACAGTAAACTAAAAAAGAAGAAATCAGAGTACATTAAACATTAACCAGTATGCACAACCTTGTATCTGTATTTTTTGGCTATAGCTCGAAGAGTATTAAGGATTTTACATCTGTCTTTTATTTCTGCGGGGGGAATATTATCAAAACATACGTAAAGTGTTTTGGGTTGAGCTTGGTTAAAACATTCCTCAATAGCAGTTTTAAGTAAATATACGAAGCTTTCAGACACTAAACCAGTTGTTTCATCCCCAAAAATATCGGGAACACCAAAGTTAATACAAACAACCCAAGCATGTTTCTCAGGGAACGTCACAATATTATTCTCGACAACAACCTTTGTATTCCAAACGTCTTCACTGATATCAATTACTGATGTTGGATCAACCATTTTATCTTTATATAATGTTTTTATTGCTTCAAGAACAGTTTTGCATTCTTTAATTTTTTTAGGAAGCTTCGGCAATGTTTCGTAAAATTTTTTATCGTAAAGTTTTGGTAATTC
>JAGGSW010000002.1 GCA_021158895.1 Candidatus Odinarchaeota archaeon
CCTATATACTTTATTTACTACAATTATTTCTTAACTTCATAAGATTACTTTATAATCTTGCAAACAATGTAGTTTGTTTTTACTCCTAAAATAAAAATAACTTGGAAATTATTTGACCTTTTCTATGTTTCTTTTCCTTTTTCTATGTTCTCTGGAAAGATTATCTAGCAAAAAACTAACGTCCGCTGATATATGTGCAACCTTTTTTGAAACAGTTTTATAAAGCTCACTTAAAAGATCTTCTAACTCTACTAATTTGCTAAGCTCAGCCTCTTCGCTCTCAATTACGTTGTCTATCTTTGTTAATTTCTCACTTAATTTTAATCCTGTAATAGTTTCCAGAGTCATTTCTGTAACGGTTCTTCTGCGAGTTTCTGTGAGCGAGTCTTTTTGTTGCAAAGCCTTTTTGCTAAAAGATAGAAAAAGATCTTTTAGTTTTACGTCTTCTATTTTTTGAGCTGCTTTTTCGTAGAATTTTGAAACTTTTTCCTCTGTATTTGTTAAAATTCCCATTAACTCACTGAAGGTATATTCTTCTTCACTGGTCATTCTGCTACCACCATCTTGTTACTACGACTTTTTTGTCGGTGAAGAAGTCGACGCAATCTATCTGACCGTGGAGAACACCAAAGAATGAGTCTTTCATACCTGCAAATGGGAAGAACGCCATAGGCGCAGCTATACCAATGTTAATTCCTATGTTTCCTGCCTGTACTCTACGTCTAAATTCACGAGCCCATTTACCGCTCGAGGTGAAAATACACGCCTCATTTCCGTAGTTGCTCTTGTTAATCATTTCTATTGCTTCATCAAGGTTTTCAGCCCTTAATATACATGCAACAGGTCCGAAGATTTCCTCTTTGGCGATCGTCATGTCGGGTGTAACGTCGTCGAAAACGCTTGGACCTAAGAAGTATCCGTTAGGATATTCTTCCACTTTTACATTTCTACCATCAAGTATAAGCTTAGCTCCTTCCTCAATGCCCTTTTCTATATATCCTATTATACGTTCTTTGGCTCTTTTTGTAACTACAGGACCCATATTTACACTTTCATCTAATCCATATCCTAATTTTAGTCTTGAGGCCGCCTCTACAAACTTTTTCTTTAAAGGTTCATATATATCGCCAACAGCAACTAAGTTGGCGCCTGAAAGACATCTCTGCCCAGTGTTTCCAAAGAACGAACTCATGAGAGTTGGAATAGCTTTTTCCAGATTCGCATCCGGCATAACTACTATAAAGTTCTTTGCACCAGCTTGAACTATGGCTCTTTTACCGTGTTCTGCAGCTAACTTATACACGTGTCGGCCGACTCGCGTTGAACCAACAAATGTCACACCTTTCACATCTGGGTGCGTTATTAACGTTTCTGCTACATCTTTGCTTCCATGCACAACATTTACAACTCCAGGTGGTAAACCTACTTTTTCCATGACTTTCATTGTCCAATGCATTGGTACTGGTGTTATTTCGCTAGGTTTTATAACGACTGTACATCCTAGGACAATTGCATATGGCATAAACCAAAACGGCACAAGAGCTGGAAAATTAAATGGCCCAATTATTCCAAACACACCTAATGGTTCTCTAATGAGTGTTTCATCAATGCCGGCTGCTATTTGATCCATATGTTCACCCTTAGATAGAGAGTATGCTACGGCGCATGCAGCTTCTACGTTTTCAATAAGTCTTCTCGTCTCGCCTCTGCTTTCATCTATGATTTTACCGTGGTTTTGTGTTGTTATCCGCGAAATTTCCTCAGCATGTTCTTCAAGTACGTTTTTAAGCTTAAAGAGGTACTGTATTCTTGAGGGCATTGGGAGTTCTCTCCACTTTTCAAAGGCCTCTTTGGCAGCTCCTATTGCTCTTTCAACTTCTTCTTTCGTTGCAAATGGCACCTCTGCTATTACTTCATCTTTTGCTGGATTCATTACAGGATGTACATCCGTAGACTCGGATTCTACCCACTCTCCATCAATATAAAGCTTTAATCTCTCATAATGCTTTCTAACTTCTTCTAAAACAACCATTTTTTCCCCTCCAAATCTTAACTGTTTACATTAATTTAAAAACAATTTTGGAATATTTATTATTCAGTTAGTATC
>JAGGSW010000168.1 GCA_021158895.1 Candidatus Odinarchaeota archaeon
ATACTTCACCTTATATGGTGTCTAAAGTTACCACCTTGAGTATAACAATGTTGCTATAAATGTTCCTTTAAATCGCTTAACCATAAAATTCATGTCAACAGAACATATGAGATTTATAAAAACATTAGCACAAACATAAAACACTAATTAAAAAAACCATTCCACGGTTAGAAGTTAAATCAAAAATACCGCGTTTTCATTTTAAATCGCTCTCTCTTCTCTCAGAAATAATAAAAGGTTGCACATTTAGAAGGAACATCTAACATTACCAGTTTTCAGCCTTATTTCGTGCTACGTGTAGAATGTAAAGTCTCAAAGGGGAAATATTTAAATTTTCTGGAAACAGACTATCTGCTAAAGCCTATACAATTTAGAATTAACTGTTAATTAGACAAGATATTCGGAGGAATTACAGTGCAGCTTAAAAAAAGCTACATACAAGAAGTATTTGAAAAAGCCGAAGAACTTCTTGGAAAAGAAGTAACACTTGCAGGATGGGTTTACCATAAACGTGAACACGGAAATCTTATTTTCATAGATCTAAGAGATGGAACAGGAGTTATACAAATAAGCATCCACAAAGACAAGGTTGATGACAAAGTATTTGAAAAAGCCGAAGAGGTGACAAGAGAGTCATCAATCATTGTTAAGGGAATAGTTAAAAAAGATCCTAGAGCACCAGGTGGATACGAAATAAGTTTAAAGGATTTAGAAATTGTTGGATTAGCTGAAGAATGGCCCATACCGTTAAATGCAAGCACATCCCTTCTATTCGACATGAGGCATTTACATTTGCGAAGTGAAAGGCAAAGAGCAATATTGCTTGTTAGAGAAAGTGTTTTTGAAGCCGCACAAGAATATTTTAAGAAAAATGGTTGGGTTGAAGTTCATCCTCCCATTTTTATAACTGCTGCATGTGAGGGTGGAGCTACGCTTTTTGAGGTAAAATATTTTGACAGAAAAGCCTATTTAACTCAAAGTTCCCAATTATATTTGGAAGTGTTAATCTACGTCCTAGAAAAAGTTTATTGCATTGCTCCATCCTTTAGAGCTGAGAAATCTAGGACACGAAGACATTTAACAGAGTTTTGGCATATAGAGGCGGAAGCCGCTTGGATGGAACTCGAAGAAATTATGAAAGTCGAAGAAGAACTTGTTTCACACATCTGTCAGAAAGTAGCTAAAGAGAGAAGTAAGGAACTTGAATTCCTAGGTAGGGATCCTAAAGATATCAAGAAAGTTAAGCCGCCATTTGAAAGAATTAGCTATGATGAAGCTATTGAAAGATTGCGGAAGAAGGGATTGGATATTAAGTGGGGAGAAGATTTCGGTGCGGTGGAAGAGAGAAAACTTGCAGAAGACTTTGATAAACCCTTCTTTGTGTACAAGTATCCTAAAGAGGTTAAAGCGTTTTACCACATGCCTGACCCGGAGAGGCCAGAAGTAGTTTTATGCAATGACATGATTGCCCCTGAAGGCTATGGAGAAATAATTGGCGGCGGACAAAGAATTCACGACAAAGAACTTTTGTTAAAAAGAATTGTTGAGGACGGCTACGATCCAAAGGATTACGGTTGGTACATTGATCTACGAAGATACGGTACAGTACCACATAGCGGCTTTGGTTTAGGTGCGGATAGGGTTGTTTCATGGATTTGCAAATTAAGTCATATAAGGGAAGCCGTACCCTTCCCAAGGACTTACTCAAGAATCTATCCTTAACGTTCACCTACAATAGTTTTTAATCTCCTCTCCAAAACATTAATACGCTCTTCCAGCTTCTTTTTCTCCTCAAAATACTCCTTAACAGTAATGGTACGTCTTCTTAACTCACCATCTAACTTTGAAATAAAATTTTTAAGAATTGAAATTTCTTCACGAAGCTGAGCAACACTAAAAGCAGAAGGCACCTCAACCATTGTCTCCAAGATCTGATTAATGTTTTCTACAATCTCTTGAAAAGACAGTTCACCACCTAAAATTTTAACGTCGCCTATAGTTATATCGGCTAAGTCTAAGTCTTCTTTGCCAATAATTAATATTTTGATAGAAGAAAAAATCTTTTTGACAGTGTTTAGAGATTCTAGAACATCTTCACCATAATATG
>JAGGSW010000086.1 GCA_021158895.1 Candidatus Odinarchaeota archaeon
TTCCAAAACTCTTATATATCATTTAAAGAGTAAAATAACGAAAACCCTACTTTAGTCGGTAATTACTGGCTAGAGAGGGAAATCGAAAGCCTTCCATGTAAAATCAATCCTGTCATCTTAATTCGATCCAAGTAAATAAAAGGAAGTACGTCATTTAAAATTTAGTGGTGCGTTCCATGTACAAAATAAGAATAAAGGTGAAAAATATTCACTTTATGCTTTTCTTTTTAATAACTATCGCTATGATAATTATAATCACTACAGCCGCGCCGCCGATTGTCGGTAAGAACCACTCACTGATTCCTAGTTTTACGTCTGTGTTTTTAATTTTTATTTCTAATTCGTAGCCCATGTATCTGCTATATCCCTCTAGTAAAACCCCTGAAGCTTTATCGTAAACTAGATAGAATTTGTTGCCATCAGCTGTTTCATTGCCAAATATTATAACATGTCTTGGAAGACCTAGATAGAAGGCTGCAGATTCCTCCTTGATTATCTGCACGTTGTTGTTTTTAGCTGCCTCTGTGATATTTTCCCAAACTGGTTGAACAACTAGGCTTAAGGAAAAAGGCCAGAAACCTATTGCAAGGTTAAAGCCAATCGTAGTTAAATCAACATCTTCAACCGTTAAATTACCGATTGTAAAGTTCGCGTAGGCCTCTTTCTCAGTAATGTTCGTGAAAGTCAATGTTATCGTGTCTCTAGCTGAAATATTAACTTTGACGAGCCCTGTTTTAGCATCCCACCACACCAAAAAATCCTCCATACACTTCACAACTTCCCACTCTACTGTTTGGCCTACTTTCACACGCCAACTAGATGCTGCAATAACACTATTAAAGCTAGCATAAGTTAGAATACAGGCTAAAAACATTAAAGTTAAAGCAATTTTCATATATTTCCATCTCTTCATATTTCTACCTCCGATATTAGTTTATGTATTCATTATTTACTTTGTTGAGAGACGTTGTGTTTGAGAATTGTGAGGGCCAATATCTCCATTCAACAATGTCATTGCTATTTAGATAGCATTTGTTTGCTGCAATCATTGGAAGTTCTCCGTTAACCCAGTACTGCCACCACTTATTGTTGTTATTCTCGTTGTTTCTAACATCATTTATGGCATCAACAAAGACGTACGGGCCTTCATAATGGTACTCCACGACGGCTACTAGTAGTAGGGCGTGAAAAACTGTAGTATTTGGTGGGTCTAAGTTAATTCCTGTAAAAGTTTCAATGGTCCCGTTTCCATAGTCAATTATAACGGTAATGTTATATGCTGGCTTAATTTCTTGTTGAGGATTTTCCGTTGGTGAATACTGCGGAGTTAAGTACATTAAAACTGTGAAGGTTGAAACATAGACAATTATTATGGCGAAAAGTATAGCTATTAGTGTTCGTCTCTCCACCTATTTTCCCTCACCGTTCCGTTGTTTAGGCCAAGAGTATTTTTCAGTGTTCTAGATACTGGAGCTAGAAGTATTCCAAAAATTATAGTATTACTGATAACGTGAATAAGTGAAAACCAAGCCCCCGCTATTAGGACAAGAACGAACTGTTGTGCTAAGCCAAAAGCTACAGCGTAAGCATAGTTCGTAATCAAGTCGTATATGATTGTAAGCACTCCTCCCAAAGCCGCAGCTCCCAATGCTTTTTCTGAATTGGAATCGGGCGTATTCAAAACTTTATTTGCTATTCCACCAGCTGCACCTATGAGAGTCATGCAACCCACTTGTGCTATAAAAATCGGTGGAACTGCCCCGCCCCAAGGATTCCACATACCATAAATACCCATTGCTATAAGCCCTACCAATGTTCCAACATAGGATCCATAAGTGTATCCGGCTACAAAGACCATAAAGGACATTAGTTCAATATTTGGTATCATAGATGATGCATATGCCGATGCTATTGCCATACTTGCAAATATAGCAATAACTGAGATTTTTCTGCTTTTTGTCGTACTCGATGAAGCGTACATTCCCTCACTGCCCTATAGGATATTTTATCCTACATTGCTTTAAAAGATATTTATACTTTACGGTCCCAACAACATGTTAACTAGAAAAAATTCCTCTAAAACGCTGGAAAAGCTAGTATTATTC
>JAGGSW010000131.1 GCA_021158895.1 Candidatus Odinarchaeota archaeon
ATAGCAAATTAAGACTTAATAAATGGTCATAAAATGTAAAATCTCAATTCAGAATGAACATTGAATTCGAAGTAGAAAAGTAGGTAAAATAAAAATTTAAAATTCAATTTGTGCAATAATAATAAAGACTATAAGAGGTAGTGGGCTGACTAGAATAATCACTAATAACTTTGAGGTGATTACTAATGGTTGTTGCTTCTTTTGATGTCCCAGAGGAATTGGTTAGAGCCTTAAGTAAGGGTAACTTTTCCTTATTGATAAAAGGTTTAGCTGGAACTGGAAAAACTACATTAGCCTTGGAACTTGTTAGAAAAATGGGAGATGCTGGAACAGGTTACTATGTTTCTACTCGTGTTTCAAGTAAGAAACTTTTTAAACAGTTTCCATGGATTAAAGAGAATATTCCTGAAGAGAATATTTTAGATGCAAGAAAACCTCAGATTCCAGCGGCTATGCCAAAATATGTGCTTTTCGAATATACGGATGAACCTGATTTTTTAAGAGCTTTATATGCAAAAATTGAAAGCTCCAAAAAACGGCCCACAACAATTGTGATTGATAGCTTAGATGCACTTAAAACTAACTTGGACATTCCGATGGAAGATTTGAGGATAGAAAAGGCTTTGTTAGAGATTGGGGAAGCAAGTAATTCAAATATAATTTTTATTGTTGAAAGATCTGAATATCTACCTGTAGATTACTTAGTGGATGGAGTGGTGACTTTAACTCGTGAAATTATTAACGGAAGACTTGTTAGAAAAATGATACTCGAAAAAATTAGGGGAGAAGAAATTAAAAAACCTACGTTTATATTCACCTTGAAAGATGGTAGATTTAGACATTTCAGAGAAATTCCAGCATTGTTTCCTAGAAAGGTTACTAAACCACCGTTGATCACAAGCGGTAATAGGATATCAACAGGGATAGAGGACCTAAATGACTTGGTTGCAGGGGGATTTGAAAGAAGCAGTTTTAACCTCCTAGAAGTTGGAAAAGAAGTTGGACTTTACTACTCGTGGATTTTGCGTCCATTTGTAGCAAGCCTTGTTCAACATAAAATACCAGTGATGATTATACCTTGTGAAGGTGAACCAACAGAGGAAATACGAAGATGGATTGCGCCCTTCGTTGGTGAAGAAAACTTTAGTACTTACGTTAGAATTGTCGAGTTTAGAGAAGTCGAAAAAAGTGAGCCTTATATTATAAGAATCTCTGGGAAAAACATTGATGAGGATTATCAGCTAGTCTTAAATGAAGCGAGGCGACTGATGGGGATGACTGGAAGCAGGCAAGTAGCTGTAATAGTTGGTGTTGATACCTTAGAATATCATTATGGTGTTCATGATGCTCATAAAATGCTTGTTCTTACGTCCGTATATTCTAAAACTGGAAATCTTTTGGTTATGGCTGTAGCGAAATATGGTCAGGAGCTTATTAAAGTTCTTAACCATATGGCTACGACTCATTTTAAGTTGGAAAACATTGAGGGAACCATTGTAATGTATGGGCTTATACCTAGAACTGAAATGTATACTGTGACTGTAACTACGGAAAAGGGCTACGTAGAGACTCGTCTTGTTCCGATAGAATAGTTGGATGTGATCAATGAAAATGTTGAAGGGAGTACTTTTAGTTAGATTTGATTATAAGCTGGGACCTGTAGCGGAGGCTATGTTTCCAGAGGGCTTCATCCCTCGGGAAAGACTTTGGAATGCAGCTTTAGATGTTTGGGTAAGTAGCGGTGCAAAAGATTTAAGTGAAGCTAAAGGCTGCACTCAGGCCCTATTCCATGATTTAGGTATGATAGCATGTATATACTTTGGAGAAGTTGAGAAGACTGAGTATTATGCGATAGCAGCATTTTTTGATAGTAAGAAGAGTGATCAAGCTTGGCATATGTTAAGAGAAGTTGAAGAAATATTAAAAGATGGTATAAATAAACTTAGAGATAATATGCCTCCGGATATTGTTGCGGAAAATATTTACTATTTTATTGGTAATTTAATCGCTAAAAAACGGTTTGCAAAAGCTCCTGCACATGTTATTGTGATGTTTAGGGATCTCTTCAGTACATTAAGCGCGTTAATA
>JAGGSW010000015.1 GCA_021158895.1 Candidatus Odinarchaeota archaeon
ATATAATGGTGGCTACTAAATGTATGGCTTCTTGTAATTTTTCTGTTAATTAATTTTAATTTTAAGATTATTTTCACTAACCCAGCAAAATATGATACTCTAAGAAGATTATATGGCACTTTCCAAAGCTTGTAACACTTAATGATCAGATAAATGAACATATTTGCTGTTGAAGGAGAAAAATGGGGAAAACAGATAAGTGAATATCTTAATTTCTCAACCAATCCTTCTATATCTGTTCTCCACTTAATGCCAGCTAGTGTTCCGACATCACCATCTACGAACCAATATCGCCAAGTAGGAATTTCCTTAACTGCCTCAAAAAGAGAAAAAACTGTTATTGCATCTACAAATTTATTGAAGTCTTCAAAAACATCCTTTTCACATTTGCTTAAAAATTTTTCAAATAAAAGGAAAGAAGAAAGCTTAGCAACGGATACTTTACTGTAATTCATAGATCTTATACCACTGATTTCTAAAGACGTTTTAAAGCATTCCCTTAATATATCTTTCATGCTTGCTGTTTTTGAAAATTTACCTACCATGTCTTTGAAGAATTTAACGCAACAACCGTCTAATTTTGTTAGAATCTGCCTTATCTGTTTAACTTTACTTTCCAGGCTTTCAGACAGAAACTTCCCCCTAATTTCTCTAACCTTTTCGTTTAACATCTTTGCGTTCCACTCCTTTTACGGATGGACAGAAACTTCTAAACCAGCAACCTTTTTCACCTAAATAATCCGAATATTTGTTACATTGCTGTCGCAGGCACTATTCTCTACCTATGAGCCATAAACCAGTAGCTAAACTTGGATCATTTGGTTTAACTGCGACACCTAACCAGAATAAACATCTGAAACCTTTTCTCGGTTCCTTTTCAACTATATGGGGTAATGAAAGCAAATTAAGCCTAGAAAGCGTGGAAACAGAAAATACATCTATTAATGGATAAATGTACCTTCTAACTTCCTCATTCCATGTATTCATTATCCTGCCACTTAAAAACATTTGTAGGCATGCTGTTTTGAAACCTATGCTTGGAAGGGACATCAAACATTTATAAACGTCCCCAACTAGGTTATGAAGCTCTTTTCTGTTAAATGCAACACTTCTGACGACCCAACCAACGTTTCTAGCACCACCATGACTCGGAGCATAGCGAGACACTTCATCTATAACAAAGTGACGCAAATTTTCAGCATATTCCTGGAAGGATTCAAAATCCCTACTATTCAGAAATATGCTATAAAGTGTGACCGCTCTAGCAACCATTTCGATTCTATTACTCGGCACAGACCCCCTAAGAATGTCTTTAAAAGCGTTATAAACATCACTGAAATTTGTGTACTTTTCAAAACTTACTAGTCCCTTCTGTTTTTCTATGAAGTTTAAGGTTTCTTCCCAAGGTTCTAAACCTGAAATAGCCCAATAAAACTGTGAAATAAGAGAGTATATAAAGCAAAGCAGTAGTTTTTCTTTCACATCCATGTTAGGAACATATCCAGCGTCTTCAATTCTCGCTGAAAAGAAATTCTCAATTTTTCTTTCTTTTCTTCTAAGCGTGTCGCCTATTTTAGAAAAGAGTTCCAATCGCCTTTTTACTTCCGAAGATAACTCGTTTAGGTCGAGTATTTTAGATTCTATTAATCCTTGAAGAAAAATGGAAGTTGTTAACGGGTCTCCGTAAGTACCTGAAAAACCGAAAAATCTTCCTCTCCATCCTCCTCCATTCTTCTCAGTTTTTAACGCAAAATCTTCGATTTTTTGCTTTAAGGAGGGCGAAATATCGTTTTTTAAGGTTAGCAACCAATATCCAAGTGTCCATGGGTCTTTTTCAGCTAAAACTTCATTTATGGATGGACGTTCAAATTCTTCATCCCCTAAGATGTTGTTTAAGAGTATTTTTGCGAACATCTTAAGTTTCTTTTTCTGTTTACTGCGCTCTTTAAGCCTCATTTCTAATATTTTCAAAGATTTTTGATAGATTTTGGTGTTAACTTTGCCAGATCTCTTTAAGACAAATGTTAAAAGAAGAACAGAGTAGAAA
>JAGGSW010000089.1 GCA_021158895.1 Candidatus Odinarchaeota archaeon
ACTTAATATGGTGGGTAGGGCATTCTGTTATTTTATATCCCGATTAACCTTAAAGTTTTATTATTCATTTTGTTTATTTACGGAATACTATGCTAATTCCCAATATTAGCTTTTATTTTTTCTTCTAAAATTTCTACATTTTTTAATATTTCTTGGTAATATTTTTCGGTTATTATTCCTTTCTTATAGGCCTCTTCTAACTCTTCTTTATCAACAACTTTTACGTTGTTGTTGGGCCATTTTACAATGTCTACTGCGAGATCTATGTAGGTTATCTTTTGTGGGTGGATTTCTATTCCGGTAGAGATATTGTAATATTCTCCTTTAAGTTCTTTTTCTTTATTGTAATAACTTGTTTTCATGTACCAGGATCCTTGAGTAATTTCCGTTATTCCGTAGTCCCCTTTTTCTATAGGTATGTTTAGAGCATCGTATACTCCTCCACCTCTGAATTTTCTTATAAGTTTTAATGTAAGTGGGTTGTCTGTTTTTTCGATAATTTTTCCTGGTGTTAGGTGTATTCTTTTCCCGTTAAGTTTAACATGTTCTATTTCAATGGTTTCCCCTATTTTAGGATATTTTTGGAGAATGATCTCTTTAACATGTCCTGTTACTTCTTCTTTTAGTTCAGGGTTTTTTGATATTATTTTTTCAGCTAGATCCACAACTAAAGCAAATTCTGAATTCAGCGACTTGTAGAAGTGGTGGTTTGGTATTGTTGGAGTTACTTTGCCTCTGATTTCGTCTAATCTTCTTTTTGTTTCATATGGTATCTTTATATGCGCTATTCTCTCCCCTTCATAGAGAAGTGCGGGAGCACTTTCTTTCTCTCCCTTTTTAAATATTTTTTCTGCCTCTTCCTCAAGCCTTTTAACTTCTTCTATTAATTCTTTTGTTTCTCTGGCCGCTGCAGCAGTTCTCCAAAGTATACCCCAGTTCTTAGGCTTTATGGCCTTTCCTAAAACAAATAACGTTTGTCTCGCTTCCGGGCTTCTTATTTTTTTGCTTATTTTTATTGAATTTTCGGGAATAAGAATCGCGTATCTGCCTGGTATAGTTATATTTGTGGTTAATGTTATGGCTCTTCCTAATCCAGGGTCAATTACTCTAACAAGTAACTCTTTTCCTTCTTCTAACTTTTCACCTAACAATAATCCCTTATACTCCCCTAGATTTACAATTGTTCCATGAGAGGTTTGTTGTTCCACGACGCCCTTGTAAATTGCATTTGCTGTAACTTTTGATAGATAAATAAGAGGGTTTGGTAATTCTTCGGTAATTACATTTAGGAACCTGTTTAAAATAGCGTCTTTTGCCTCCACCACCAGCCCTTGCTTATCTGATGTATCTCTTATATCTATGTCCGGTGTATCTACATCAGGCTCTATGTTTAATCTGTTTCTGATCACCTGTGTGCTCTGAGTTATTTGAAACCCATGGTCTAAGAGTAGTTTTGTTAAAGCTGTGGAATAAATCCCTCTGATTCTAGCTTTCACATTTTAAACTCTCCTGACTGGTTGATGTACTAGAGCAAAATATAGAGAGATAGATTTGGACTAGTCTTGTATAGTTTCTAATATACTAACGGCATTCCATATTTTTGTTCTTGCATGCAATGGGCAGTTAGGATCTTGCGAGGCCTCATCTAGTATTGATATAGCATTTGCTGCCCTTACAGCAGGGGTTCCTTCGCCTCCATGTAGTATTTCTATAGCTTCATTTGCTGCCCGTCTTATATTTCTTGGTACGGAGGTATCTTCTGCGATTTGCTTAAGAATTTGTGTTGCTTGTTCTATTTTTTCCTTTGTTTCCGTACTCATCGACGTTTCCCCCTTAAGATGGTTTCTTATGAGTGTTGTTTTATTAATTATGAAAAATGAATTAAAATTTCTTTCTTCAATTTAAATTTAAAATTGTTGTTGGAAAAAGTTAAATCATGCGTTAAACTTTAAATCTT
>JAGGSW010000153.1 GCA_021158895.1 Candidatus Odinarchaeota archaeon
TTTCTACATCCACCTAAATGTATATAATACATAATATATAACATGGTGATATAATGTAATGTTGTATAAATAAATTACCAATAAAAGTTAAAACTACATCTACTTCATTTCCTCGACCAAAACTAGATAGGTATGATGAAGGAGGGAAATATTTGCAAATAAAAGAAATCTATGTTTATTCGTTGAAAATACCATATAGACAGTCAGCACCTATAGCCTCCTATGACTACCCTTACACTGAAAGTGTAATTGTGGAGATCCGAACAGATGAAAATATAACTGGCTACGGTGAAGCTGTAACAGACCCTGTATTCACTGGTGAAACATTTGATAGCATAGTTGGAGCAATAAAAAACTATCTAGGGCCTGCAATCTTTGGATCAGATCCCTTCGCAATAGAAGAAATTCACAAGAGAATGGACGAAGCCCTAGTTAAAAATACTGCTGCTAAAACAGCAATAGATACAGCGTGTTTCGACATAATTGGAAAAGCAACTAAACGACCAGTCTACAAAATACTGGGAGGAAAGTTTAACAGTGAAATTTTCGAAGTTCCAGAAATAGTTTTTGAACCCTTACCAGATATTGAAAAACACTGTAGGGAAGCTGTTGAAAGAGGAGTAAAATGTTTAAAAGTCAAGGTTGGCGAAAGCTTGGAGAAAGACGTAGAAAAAATCAAGTTAATTAGAGAAGTTGTTGGAGAAGATGTAGAAATAAGACTTGACGCAAATCAAGGATGGAAAAACTATTGGACAGCAATAAAAATAATTAAAAAACTCGAAAAATATGATATCGCGTTAATAGAGCAACCTTTACCGGAGCACGATCTACAGGGAACTGCAAAACTAAGAAGAATGATAGACATACCTATAATGCTAGATGAAAGCATACATTCCATCTATGACGTTTTAACAGCTGTTAAATTCGAAGCATGCGACATGGTCAGTTTAAAAACGATGAAGGCTGGAGGACTTCTAAAAATAAAGGAAATAACAAAAACATGTCAAGCCCTTGGAATACCGTGCCATATGGGAACCTCATGGGAAAGTGAAGTTGGATGGGCAGCAAATCTCCACTTAATTGCAGGGTTATCTGGAATAAAGTTGTGGGATGCTTATTCGCCAACAGAAATATACTGGGGCTATAACGAAGGCATAGCTACCCCCATCAGAAGCTACCTTAAAAACGGAATACGCATGGTTCAAGTGCCAGAAGGACCAGGACTAGGCATAAAAATAAACCTCGATATGCTAAACAAATACTTAGTGTCTAAGCCATTACACCTAGAGCAGAAAGACTAGTTTGCAAACACGTTACAAGAGATATATCGCAGGTCTTTGCAGTTATTCTTATTCAAACTCGCCTTGTAGTATGCCCATTGGTATTGTGTTGTGCCATTTTCCGTTTCTCCAGAAAATTTCCCTTAAAATTCCTTCTTTTTTGGAATCCACTTTCTTGTAGTACCTTATAGCTCTTTTATTGAAATCGTGTACCCTTAAATATACTTTATGAAGATTTAATTCATGGAACGCGTATTTTAAAAGTGTTTTTATAGCATCAGTTCCGTAGCTTTTTCCCCAGTAGTTCTTTTTCCATATTGTGATTCCAAGTTCGACGTTTCTATTTTTCCAATCAATTTTATGTAAACCAATGGTGCCTATAAGCTGTCCGCTTTCTTTGTCGTCGATTGCAAAAATAAAGTCAGTGCCACTTTTCTTCTTCTCCCAACTACTCCGTACAAATTCTTCTTCCTCAACTTCCGAAATTGGGTAAAACATGTTTAAATATTGTCTAACTTCCCAGTCATTGGTATCTTGTGAAGTTCTTTGGCATCTCTCAACTCTAAACCTCTTAAAATAACCTTTTCACCTGCGAGCATTCTTTTAACCCTCAAAGAACCCTTGACTATCTATTAATGGCATGATAAATAATTCATCTATAAGT
>JAGGSW010000037.1 GCA_021158895.1 Candidatus Odinarchaeota archaeon
CTTACAACCCTATGGAATTACAGGGGTGGAGTTTTTGAGCGAGATAGATAGAGAAAAATTGTTTCTTGCAACACATCTTGCCACTACCTTCAAACCTGACTTAATGACAAATGACAAACTTGAGGCTGCCACAAAGGGGCATGGCACACTAGTAATTCCAGTAATATGTGCAGCAAACTCTATTGTCGAAGATATTTTAAGAGGTTTAGACGTATCATTGGTCGATGCGGCAGCACCAACAATACCTCTGGACATCATAGTTCGAAATGCGGTTGAGGCTGCAAAACAAGCTGGGGCATCACCTGAAAACGCAGCACTAATAGTTGCAGCTCTTACCTATTTCTCGGGCGCAGCTGCTAGAGCTGGAGTCCCAATGGCAAACCGCAAGTTAGGTGCGATTGCACGAATACACGCAGGGGCATGTAGAACAAGTGCGATAGCTCTTTCAACAAACAAGTTTACCCACAGAATACCGGCTTTTCCTGCATACAAAGCTGTTTATGAACTACTTTTGGAAAAGAAACTTACAAAAGTTGATGGCGCAAAGCTTCCAGCGTTCGTTGCCGGTGGAGCCATATACGGTCATAGTGCCCTAGGAGAAGACATTAATGTGCCAGAACTAGCTAAAAATGCTGCAAAAGCTGCAACAGAGGCTATGATGAGAGCTATGGAAGGTGCAGGAATATCGGCTTATCCACTATGGCCAGCATTAATTGGCGCTGCAGTTACCATGGAAATAGTGCATCCAGATTCATTCTTAGGAGAAGAATACGGGACATTCGGCACAGTTGACTCAGCATATGTTGCTGGTCTAGGTGCTGTTGAAGCTGCGAAATTACCTCCAAAGATTCATGTTAGAGGCACAGGAGAAGAATTTGATACTGCAAAAGTCATTGGCGATTTCGGTTTGATTCTCAAGGATATTGGTGGACCCTCTGTCATCGGTTCGATGGCTCTTAATGAAATCTTTGCTGGATTCCAAGAGTCACCTGTCATAGGCGCTGGTTTCTCAGGAGGCCCTGTAAATCCACCTCTTGGGCATCTTTGTGGTGACGTTGTTCCGACCATCAGGCTTTTAATAAAGTCTAAAGGTGACATCTACACAGCCGCCGAAGAAGTAAAGAAATACAAACTCAATTCATTCATTGATCCAGAGATGGCAATTTGTGCCTTAAATACCATTGCAAGGAAAGCAGAAGAAGTTAGAAGAGGCCCTGTTACAAAGACTTGGCTACTTGCCAGTGAAGCAATCCGAGACAGAGCAATCTACAGAAGAAGTGTAAAAGTCTATGAAATGTTAAAGGCTGGTAAAAGTCTAGAGGAAGCAGCCAAAGCCCTAGACGAGGAAAGAAAAGCATATGTTGAGAAAAGAGGTTCAGCCATACTTAGCGCGTTTACTGGTAAAAAGATTGAATTAAAATTCACAGAACTCAGACCACAAGCGCGAAGAAAGGATCCATTCACCAAAAAGTACTGGGGCTTTGATTCCTATATCTCGTACGACGTCACAATCGACGGCAAAAAGTATCACATAGAGAACTTGTCAGCTAAGGCTGTACCTGATTATATTCTCGAAGGTAAGGGCATGGACGATCCAAACTATGGTCTTGCGTTGTTTGCAGGAGCTGTACTGGCACAAGAACTACAGTACATAGGACACACGATAATAAACATAACAATTCCGGCTGCAGTTGCTACCATAATGGGCATGGATCCAAAGGAAGCTGCCAAGAAGGCAGAGAAGGGAGCTTACCTAACTAGAGCTATCCCTGGCGGAAAGGCAAACGCTTTAGAGGTAGCTAAACTAGCAAAGAAAATATATGAAATGTTAACAACGGAAACACATGATATTCTACCCTAACCTACTTTTTTTTACATTAGTAGCAAGAG
>JAGGSW010000001.1 GCA_021158895.1 Candidatus Odinarchaeota archaeon
GTAAAATAGAATAAATTCAAGTCTAGAAGTAACGCTAAAGGTTGTTTAAGATGAAAATTTTAATAATGGGGTTAAGAGCGGCTGGAAAAACATCTCTAGTAAAACACGTTTTTGAAGGAAAAGAATGGGACGACGTAAAAAACCTCGAACCAACAGAATTTGTAAGCACAAAAACCTACAAGTACAGAGGACTACTAGAAGTTACGACTTTTGACGCAGGTGGACAAAAACAGTTCATATACAAATACTTCACGGACCAATGGTCAGGAAAAATATTTTCAAACGTAAAAGCCTTTTTCTTTGTAGTAGATTCTTCAAATAAAGAAACACTTGACGAAGCAAAACAAGAATATCGTAAAGCCCTAGAATACCTCAAAAAATACTCTCCAAACGCAAAAATATTTGTTTTAGCTAGCAAATACGACGTAAAGAAGATCTCAATAGAGGAAATAAGGAAAAAATTTGGAAACAGCAATGTACTTGTTGAACCTATCTCAATACCCGAAGGAACAGCTAGACCCGTTGTCTGCAAGCTCTTAGATAGCGTTCTTTCAAAAGAAGCCATAAAAACAGCTGAAAAAATCCATAAAATTTTGGCAAAATTTAACAAAAAACAAAAAGCTTTAGCTTCCTTTGTTTTAAATAAAGCGGATGGCTTGGAAATAGCTTCGGCAATAAGCAAAGAACTTATAAATCCGAAAAAACTGAAATATGTGTCTGCAAAATCCTTAATAGAGCCTATAAATATGGCTAAAAAAATGTTCGAAAAACTACGTAAAAGTGGATACATAACTTTCGACACAGCTGACCTTGCAATTTGGCACATAGCAAAAGAATACGTAGCAGTTTATAACGTTAGCGATGAAATAGCCATGTTCTTAATATTAAAAGAAAGAAACTTTAAACTGGGAAGTCTTCTTTCATCCCTTCAAGAAGTAAAGGAGAAAATTTTAGAAGCAATGTCCTAACTTTCCGTTTCATCTTTATGCATTTTTTTCATAGCAGTGCTAAAATAGCTTTTTAACTCTTGCATAAGTGCATCTCTAAGTGAAACAGGTTTCTTCTGTTTTTCTTCACGCTTTGGGGCAGGCTTCAGCAACCTTTTCCTAAAAGCTTCAATTTCCTCCTCTCCAGGTTTAACAGTTCTAGGAACACTTGTTTCAATCTTAGGTTTTTGAAGTGGTTCTTCTCTTTTTTTAGAAGGTTTAACAGCTACTGGTGGAACAGCTGGAGGAAGCTTTGGCGTAGGAGGTTTAACTGGTTCAATCGACGGTGTTTTTACCTTTTCTTCCTTTAACTTAGATTCTACGATTTGCTTTAAAGACTTAATGTCGTTTTCTAAGCTGATAATCTTTTCCTCTAAAATTCCAAGAGCATTAATTACCATTAAAACAAATTTCTCCAGTCCTTCAGACATCATAATAATAGATTCCTTCGAAGGGTTTTCCAAAGCCTCTCTGAATAGTTCACCAATCTTAATCTCCATTAAGAACACCACAAAAATATTGCAATACAAACTTATAAAATTAGCGACGAAAAGGAGGTTAGAAAAATTAAGTTGACTTTTGATTAAAATCGGCCTTACAAATTTAAGATTAAGTCCAGAAAATTTATATTAAAGCTTCACTTAATCACTGAAGTACATTAATCATCAAAATTTTGGTGGAGGGCACCACTTCTGTACGTAGAAGAAATTGGAATAATACTAAGTATCTTAACAGCAATTTCTTGGTCATTAGCGACAGTTCTTTATAAAGTCGGG
Organism: Candidatus Odinarchaeota archaeon; assembly: GCA_021158895.1. GTDB lineage: Archaea > Asgardarchaeota > Baldrarchaeia > Baldrarchaeales > DXJG01 > DXJG01. The sequence goes on from JAGGSW010000001.1 coordinate 1,763, forward strand.
TTAAAAAGAGAAAATATAGACGTAATAGTTGCAAATGGTATTAGAACCATTCCCAGCTTAATATTTATGTTCATTATAGCAG
>JAGGSW010000139.1 GCA_021158895.1 Candidatus Odinarchaeota archaeon
GGAATGGCCAAAGGGACTTTCTGGATTTTTCTTCGAAACAGTAGTTGACTATAAACCTGAAACTTAAACATAGAACCATTATTATCGTAGATTGCCACATTATCATAGCTATCGGTTACGTTAATTTTGAAACTATATATTCCAGCCTTTAAATTTGAAATATAAGCCACATACGTATCACTCATGTGAGACTCTTGCACCATAATCACAGTTCCCTGTCCTAGAGAAGCACCGCTAAGACTAGTAACATTATATGTTAAAATTGGATTGCTAAACTCTGTTTCATCTACAACCTTTACCGAAACTGCAACGTAACCATCTTCAATGGTTGGTCTAAGAGGATAGATTCTTAGATCGCTAAGACGCGGGGCAAACGAATCTGACTTATAAACATAAAGATAGCTAGTTGTTAAAACAAAAAGATCTGGTAAACCAGTATCATATTGCAATATTTCAAATCCACAGATAAATGTCGGCTCACTTATCTTCCTGAAAATAGCAGGAATTGCTTCATCACCTTTCATTCCTTTAACTATAAATATGACGTCACCATCACTAATAATGAAATCGTCCACGTCATCTCTTGTAATTCTCCCCGTGACAATATATTCAGGAGCATTCGAAAACAAAACAGTTTTCCATGTAAGATCATCCACATCTGGGTCATAAATTACGAACCCATTTGATGTAGGAATTATTATCTCCGTTGAACCGTCTCCATCTAGATCAGCTGTTTCCGGTTCTAAATACGGGTAAAAATATACTCTTGCTGAGTAGCTGAGCGATGTAAGCGTAGTTGCATTGTAAATTGTCATGATAGAAGGCTCATAGGGGGTAAAGACGAGTAAAGCATCATAATACCATGAGACATTGCTTATAGTAGTTATCCTATAGAGGCTGGAAATAGTCTGATTTACAACACGTTGAAATGTACAATTATACACAACCAGTGAGCCATTAGCAAAGGCAATCACAACTTCCAGCCCAGCATCACTTGAAAAGTTACCTACAGCTGCATCTAAAGCAAAGGACAAGCCAGACAAAGTTAAATTAACTGAAATAGCCTCGCTAATTCCAGGAGTACCATTAATAACAACAAAAAGCTGAGATGGACTTTCCATTGTGAGAAGCATAACTGCATCAGAATATCCGTTCGAATCTAAATCAGCTACTTCAAAAACCTCAACATCCACGATTTCTTCTGCGATATCCAAGTTAATGAGGTTAATAGTTTCACCGTTTCCATCTATAATTGCTATGAAACCTGTACGATTAATGGTTATAACTTCATCTAAAACATCTGAGTCGAAGTTTCCGCGGTCGATTGCTAAACCGTTATACGCGAATGAGCCTTTCGTGTCGTTATTGATCGCATAGGTTTTTCGGTTAAAAATATCATAAAAGTATATTCTCCCATCTTCGTGTGCTATTGAAGCAACATCTGGGCCCTCATATTCATTAAAGTTACCAAACACGCGATAAAATGAATTAACAATTTGAATTCGTTCCCTTGTAAGATTTTCAAGTGGCTGCTTGATATCTGATACTCCGACATTATTTCCAAAAGCTAGTGAAGTTTTTTCATTGCCGATTGGAACTTTATGCTCATGATCTACCTGCTGTATAGCGGCAATATTCATTAATGGTAAAAACGCGATGGTCAAAATCGCTAAGACAAAGAATGCTTTTTTCATCAAGAGGGTAACCTCGCATATAAGATATTGTTGTAATATAGACTATAATTTCATAATACAATATTATAATATTTACGTTGAATTTCAAAACGAGGCATTTAACCCTCTTTAAAC
>JAGGSW010000079.1 GCA_021158895.1 Candidatus Odinarchaeota archaeon
TCGCAGCTAATGTTCTGCTCATTTTTAGACTCATTAAACTTGAAAAATGGCTTAGGATTGTGGACATATTCACGATAGTATCCTATATTTTACTGTCTCTTCACTAAATAAACTCAGAATAGTGTGTTACTAATAATTGTTAGAGCGTTCAGAACAGAACTATTAATATAGTAGTTTGAAGCCCTATTTTATTTGGTAATTTAATGATGGGGAGATATTAATGGGTGCTGATGCAGAAAAAGGATGCTTTGCGGATTTAGTTTTAATAAACGGAGAAATAATTACATTAGATGATGAGAATACAATTTGTGAAGGCGTAGCGGTGAAAAACGGGAAAATAATAGAGGTTGGAAGTAACAGTGAAGTGAAATACTGGATAGGAAACAAAACCCGTGTAGTTGACTTAAACGGTAAAGCAGTTGTCCCAGGCTTCATCGATTCCCACACACATTTCATAGGTATGGGCTTAAAATTTACCTACATCGATTTTTATGACACTAAATCTCTTAAAGATGCGTTGGAACTTATTAAAAAAGAAGCAGAGAAAAAAGATGACAATGAATGGATCATAGGCTCAAATTGGGATGAAAGCAAATGGATGGAGAACAGATATCCAACGAGATGGGACTTAGATAAAGCGACACCTAACAAACCCGTCTATATTGTTAGGATCTGCGGTCATATGGCGGTCACAAATACGTTAGGCTTAAAATTATTAAATGTTCCAAAAGACACAAGAGGCTTTGAAATAGATGGGAAAACAGGAGAACCTACTGGTATATTAAAGGAAGATGCTTTGGAATATGCTGAAAGAGTTCTAAAACCTTCTGTAAATGAATGTCTTAAAGGAGTTAAGCTAGCTGTTGATTACTCCCTAAAGTGCGGTGTAACTTCTGTTCAAGACACCGTTATGTCCAACCATCTCTCAGCTTATCAAATAGCTATGTTAGAAAATCAGCTTAAAGTAAGAATATACACTTTTCCTTGGTACATTAACCTTGAGTACCTTACTGCTTTAGGTTTAAGAGGTAGGTTTGGAAACAATTGGCTTAAAATCGGTGGAATAAAACTTATGGTTGATGGGTCTATAGGTGCAAGAACAGCTGCTTTAATGGAACCTTACAACGATGATCCTTCGAACAGAGGAATGATTTTAATCGAAGAAGATGATTTAGCGGAAATAATTAAGAAAGCGAATGAAAACGGTCTCCAAGTTGCTGCTCACGCCATAGGGGACAGAGCAATTGAAACTCTATTAAACGCTTTTGAAAAAGCATCCAAAGGGATTAACATTAAAAATAGAAGACACAGGATTGAACATCTTGAACTCCCAACCGGGGATCAAATCGATAGAATGAGAAAACTGGGTTTAATTGCTTCTATGCAGCCAAACTTTGTTGCCGAGTGGGGTATGCCTAACGGAATGTATGAACAAAGATTCGGGAAGGAAAGATGGCGTAGAAATAATCCGTTCAAATTAGTGTTGGAGAAGGGCGTAGTTTTAGCTTTTGGAAGTGACTGCATGCCTTTTGGTCCGATATATGGTATTTGGAGCGCTGTAAATCATCCCGTTGAGGAAAGTAGGCTTAGTGTTGAAGAAGCTTTAAGAGCGTATACCAAGGGTAGCGCTTATGCAGCCTTTGAGGAAGAAATTAAGGGATCCATTGAAATAGGAAAGCTAGCAGACATGGTGG
>JAGGSW010000160.1 GCA_021158895.1 Candidatus Odinarchaeota archaeon
AGTTAAAATTTTGATTTTAGGTATTCAGCCTAAAAACCTTGCATTGGGAGAGAAAATATCAAAAGAGGTAAAAAACGCTATATCTAGGATTAGTAGCATCTTAATAAAGATTTTTTCGATTCTACAAGGTGATAATGGCCTTGAGAATAAGAAGCATTGAATGGAAAGAAAATAAGGTAATTATAGTTAACCAATTAAAACTACCCACGGAAATCGAGTATATTGAATGTACTACCCCCGAAAGGGTTGTAGAAGCAATAAAAAACATGGAGATACGAGGAGCACCTGCAATAGGTGCAGCAGCAGCATATGCTCTAGCTTTAGCAGCAATTAGGAGTAATGCTAGATCGCGAAAGGAATTTTTAAAAGAAATATATGAGGTAGCTGAAAAACTAAAGTCTACACGGCCAACCGCAATAAATCTCTTCTGGGCAATCAACAGGGTATTAAAGTCCGCAGAAAAAGCAGGAGAATCCATTGAAAAAATAGTTATGACAATAGTGAATGAAGCCAAAAAAATAGCTGAGAAGGATATAAAAGCGAATAAACTGATTGGTAAATACGGAGCAAAACTAATAGAAGACGGGGACTGTATTTTAACTCATTGTAATACAGGATCTTTGGCTACAGTAGATTATGGCACTGCCCTTGGCATTATAAGGGCTGCAGTAGAAGAAGGTAAAAAAATTCACGTCTATGTTACGGAAACGCGGCCAAAGCTACAAGGTGCAAGACTAACGGCCTTAGAATTAAAATATGAGAATATACCAGTTACTGTCATATGCGACAATATGGTTGGTTATATTATGCAGAAAGAACTAGTAAACAAAGTCTTTGTCGGCGCTGACAGAATATTGAGAACGGGTCACGTTATAAATAAAATTGGAACATACACTATTGCTGTCCTAGCAAAATATCACAACGTCCCCTTTTACGTAGCTGCGCCCACATCAACATTTGATTTAAAGAAGGCTCTGGACCAGATTGAAATAGAAGAGAGATCTCCGGAAGAAGTTGCTTTCTGTGGTAATATAAGAGTGGTACCAAAAGGTGTAAACATCCTTAACCCTGCTTTCGATGTAACTCCCCCTCAATTAATAACTGCCATTATCACGGAAAAGGGTATACTAGAGCCGCCCTTAGATCATGCAATCACAAAAATTTTTAATTTTTAAGTTGGTGGTTCTATTTGCACAAAAATGTCCATAGGCACATTTTTCTGAAAGGTTATGTAATTTTTCCATAGACTACCTACAGCAATTAAAATAAATATCCCAACCAACTTTGCACCTGCTTTTTTAACCAAATTTACTAAGGCGCGTTGAGTTTCGCCGCTTCTTATAATATCGTCAACAATTAACACCCTATCATTCGAAGCAATAGCTCTTTTTGGAAGATATAAACTCACATAGACCCCTGAAGAACTGGGAATATAGCTTTCCTCCAAAAACTCTGGAATGCCAACTTCCTTTTCTTTTTTTGCATAAACTAAATCAACTCCTAATTCGCTTGCAAAAAGTGCAGCGATGGGTATCCCGTCGGTTGAGGCTGTTAAAATTTTTGAAACTCTTTTATTAACATATTTTCCGATAACATTTTTAACAATTAATTTAAGCATGGGAATATCAAACACTATGGGGGTATTGTCAAAATAGCCAGTCTTATCAAATTTAATTCTATTTCTAATTTCCTTAGCGAGATCAAATCT
>JAGGSW010000098.1 GCA_021158895.1 Candidatus Odinarchaeota archaeon
GATATTTATATCTTACATTTCTATAACCTCTATGGAGGTATGAATATGAAAAAGCTGGAAGAATCTATTATTCAGATTCTTAAAGATTTAAAAATGACAGAAACGCAAGCAAAAATCTACGTTTATCTATGCAAGGTCGGAAAAGCAACAGCAGAACAAATAGCTGAAGGAACGGGCATTTATCCTACCGCTGTAAGAGAAGCCTTAATTGAAATGTACAATGCGGGGTTTATAAAAAGGGAGAAGAAAGGTGGCTTTGGATTTGGAAGAAGGCCATATATTTATTCAGCAGTTCCTCCGGTCGAATTAGTTAAAAAACTTGCCAGTGAATTGCAACAGAAACTTTCAAAACTTCTTATGCTACAGTTTCCAGAAAAAATGGAACTAAAACCTCCTCTTCTACCAGTGAAAATTACCATCGAATCTATAGAAAAGGAAAGAAGAAGAGAAGAAAAGAAAGAAGAGAAGAAAAGGAAATAGAATATTAATTCGAAGTTGAACAGCAGACTAGGAAATGTTAAACTTATTAAAAACTACAACTTAAACAACTTCTACGGATTTAAAAACTTCTATCTTTGAACTTTTGAAAGCTTTACTTAGTTCTTGTAGAGTTTTTAGTGTTTCCTCGCTTATACAGAGTGGGGTGCTTAGGTATTTGAATCCATGATCTGGGAATATCGCAACAAAGACTCCTGTATCAACTTCTTTTGCCACTTGTATGGCTGCGTACATGGTTGCTCCTGAAGACATCCCAACAAACAAGCCTTCTTTTCTCATTATTTCTCTAGCAGTTTTATAAGCCTGCTCGGTGGTAACTACTATTTTTCTGTCAAGTTTGGACTCATCATATATTTTGGGTACGATAGCTTCGCTCGTATTTTTAGACCTTGAATTTTATGGTTAGGTTCTGGCTCAACACCAATGATCTGGATCTTTGATTTTTTTCTTTTAGGTATTTGCCTGCACCCATTAATGTACCGCTGGTACCCATGCCAGCGATGAAATGAGTGATTTTTCCGTTTGTTTGTTTCCATATTTCTGGACCAGTGGTCTCATAGTGTGCCTGTACATTATCGGAGTTGTCAAATTGGTTAGGCATAAAGTACTTAGGATCTTTAGCCATTTCACGAGCTCCTTTATTGCGCCGTCCATGCATTCTTCTGGAGGCGTAGGATGATATCTGCCCCTAGGGTTTTGAGGAGTATCATTCTTTCAATGCTTACGCTTACAGGCATAACAAATACACATCTATATCCCTTTACAGCAGTAACCATTGCTAAGCCTTGCGAAACTGTTAAGTAGTTGGTTGTTTTTGTTTTTGTTGGGATTGAGTTTTTTGATTTTTACAAGGGGCATTCCGCCAATTAAATCTAGAACACTCTCTGCTACCTTCATTTTGGAGACTCCTCCGTAATTATATAACAACGATATATAACATAGTTACAAATTTTGTTGTAGAAATTGTCATTAAAGAAAAAACGAAGAATGTTTGACAAAATAAGTTTAGGGGTTTAATAGCTTATCTAAAGGCACATGTATTTTTTTGGGGACAAATGGAAGAGAATGTCTTGTTGTTTTTGGTGGATAGACCTTGCCTTTTGATGCTCGTTCCACAATTTCCTTCTTCTTAGGAGCTCTTCTAACGAAGTAGGCTACTGCTTTATGTTGAGCTAATAGTTCTTCAGCGCCTTTAATTGTATCAATA
>JAGGSW010000053.1 GCA_021158895.1 Candidatus Odinarchaeota archaeon
TGTTTTTTCAGGATTTCTAAGGCAATATTGTCTAGTTCTTTTTCTACATCTGGTGGTAACGGCTCTGGCTCATGCTCCCTAAGTACCTCATCCACCCTTTCCTTAGCCCTTTGCACGATGTCTTTTGCTCCTCTTTCAAACCAGTCTCTTTCACTTCGTGCATCTATGACGTAGGAGGGCATGTATTCTTCTATTTTGAACCATTTTCTTGTGTGTTTTTGCCCTAGGAAGTGTCCTCCCGGCCCCACCTTCTCTATAACATCTAACGCCAAAGTTTCCTCATTTACCTGGATACCTCTAACAAGTCTTAAAGCATATCCACATATTTCATTATCTATCACAAGCTTCTCAAAACTCTGACAGTTCTCAAAACTTAACATCCCCGGCCCAGCAATATTGTTGATACCAGCTAAGGCGCCTAAAACTAGACCTAAGGCTGCCTCCATACCTGCCTGTGCATCTACTGTTTTAGTGTCGCTGAGACCTAGGTAGGCGTGTGTCGGTAAATTATAGTATTTTCCTAGTTGAGCATAGGCGCAGCATAACATTATTGCTTCTATGGATGCTAAACGCCCCGTTCCGAATCTCATGTCTAGAATGGATGGTGACCCGCCATATATTATCGGTGCTCCTGGATTTGTCATTTGCGACATAACTAATCCACATAGGAACTCCGCATTAAATTGTACAAGAGAACCTGCTAAAGTTGCCGGTCCTGTGGCACCAACTTGCGGCATTGATATTACTTCAGCGGGTATTTCAAATTTTGCACAGTCAATCAGGTTTTGTGAAGTTATTTCGCTCCATTTTAATGGTGGAGATGGACAGACATCAAATATTGCTAGTGGTTTTTTTCTTAGTTCTTTTTCTCCTCCAACCACTGTTTCAAGCATCTTTTTCATGTCGTGGACTCCTTCTATGGTGAACGCTCCAGTAACTATTGTCTTCGTGGAATTTTTTAATACAATGTATAGTCTGTATCTGTCTGTAACTATTTCTGGTACGTCTGAGACAACCATAGCTGTGCTCTGCGCATGAATGTTCTCCATCGCATCAACAAGTCTTACAAACTCTCTGAAGTCTTTAGACAGTGGTCTTCTTGGTTTCCCTGTCTCTCTATCGAGCACATAGAGGGCTGCTGATCCTGGATTGTAATGCACTTTGTTTTTAGTAAGAAGCATGTCAAATTTTCTATCTCTACTGTACATTTTGATCGATGAGGGGGCTCTCTTTATGGCTTCTTTTACTAAATGCTCTGGAACACGTACAATTTTTTTCTTCGGATCCACATCAGCACCTAGTTCAGTGAATAGTTTAAGCGCGTTTTCGTTGTCGACCATTATGCCTACGTCTTCCAGTGTTCTAAGTGACGAAATATGTATCGTTTCTATTTCTTCTTTAGAAAGCAGCTCCAATAATGGTCTGTCGTTTGAAAATATTTCAGACATCTTTAACCCTCCACTTCTTAACTCTAAACTATCACACACAAACAGTATATAATTTTTTTTGGATGCGCTTATGTTGATGTTATTCATGAGTTCTAAATTCAAAATGCTTATCGGTTTTTAGCATTTTTAGCGAAAAAAAGCGAGGTTAAGGCTTTAGTAAATATA
>JAGGSW010000103.1 GCA_021158895.1 Candidatus Odinarchaeota archaeon
CTTCCCACCCTCCTATGCAAATTTAAGTTAATAATCAAAATTTACTTCAAAGACTATTTAAAGTTTTTAATTTTCCCGTTCAATTAATTTATTAGCAAGCTTGAAGAAAGTGGAAAGATATGTGATGTAATTATTTCAGTTAACTGTATTTTGTGATTATTTCCTTTAGTTTGTCGAAGGATATGTTGCCTCCGCTTAGAACTAGTGCTACCTTTTTTCCTTTTATTTGTTCTTTGATTTTTAGGGCTGCTGCTGTTGCTGCTGCGCCGGCTCCTTCAGCTACTTGATGAATTGTTTGAAGTAATAATATTATTGCTTTAGCTATTTCTTCATCCTCCACAAGAATCATATTGTCCAAATATTTCCACATTATGTCCAATGTTAGTTCGAAAGGTGCTCTTGTGGCTAAGCCTTCTGCGAAAGTTTTTACTTCCTTCATTTTCACGATTTTTCTGTTTTTCCACGAAAGGTATACTGCTGGTGCTCCACTTGATTGAACTCCAATGACCTTTATTTTCGGGTTTATTGTTTTAGCTACGATACATGCTGCTGAGGCTCCGCTTCCCCCGCCAACTGGAACAATTATTACATCTACATCTGGTAGGTCTTCAAGTATTTCTAAGTATAGTGTTCCTACACCCGCTATTAAGTATGGCTCGTTTCCTGAATGTATGTATCGATAACCTTCCTTAGCAGCTTCTTTCTCGGTCCACTCTTTTGCTTCATCATAGTCTTTTCCGTGGAAAACCACTTTGGCACCTAGATCTTTTATGGCTTGAACTTTAAATGGATTGGCTTTTTCAGGCATAACTATCGTTGCATCTACGTCGAAAAGTGAAGCTGCGTAAGCAACTGATAAACCGTGGTTTCCAGTTGAGACAGCAATAACACCCTTACGTCTCTCTTCCTCACACAGCTTTGAAACTAAGTTAACTCCTCCTCTAACTTTAAATGCTCCAGTAATCTGAACATTTTCGCACTTAACATATGCGTCGCATTCAAGTATTCTTGAAAGATGCTTAGAATATAACAACGGAGTTCTGATAAGATACTTAGAAACGACTTTTTTAGCGTCAAGCACGTCTTTAAAAGTTGGAATAAAGTACATCGACCTACCTCCATACTCCTAAATTGTATAAGATATAGATACCAACCCTTAAGAAATATTATCTAAAGTAGCTGAAAAACATTCTACTTTCAATTATCCAAAATCTTATCTACTGGACATTGGTCGATTTTGACGATCACAAAATGGTAAACTTAAGGAAGGAGTATCTGTGCAAGTGTCAGAAATAGTTTTCTTATCTTATTGATTTGTAGAATTTTAAACCGTATTTTTCTAATCTGGCAAAATGTCTTTTATTTAATGTCCATAGTGGTAAGTTATATGCTATTGTTGTTCCTATCAGAAGGTCTCTTTCATCTATTGTCGTTCCCTTTTTTCTTAATTTGAGCCAGATTTCACTCATTTTGATTAATATTTCGTTGTTAATCCATAAGATGGTTAAGCTTTCTTCTATTTTCTCTTTTTCTTTTTCAAGATTTTTATTTAAATTTTTTATTCTTCTTTGT
>JAGGSW010000111.1 GCA_021158895.1 Candidatus Odinarchaeota archaeon
AGTATCAAACAAACACTCGAAGAGCATTAAAACAAAAGGTTAGCCTAGTTCTACTTTTATGTTTTCCAGAATTATTTATATATGTACTTTTAGGGTAATGAATTAATTTGTTGCCACCGTTGATATTATAGATAGAAAAAGGTGTTAAAATATTAATGATAGTGTTTATTAGTCTCGAATGTACATGTGAACTTGAAAACAAGAAAATCCTTGCTTGAATATATAGGTATCAAAAGTTACCTTAGCAAACTAGTTAATGTACTAGTGTGATAGTGGAGGGCGTAGATGATGGGAAAAAGGGAAAATGCTCAAAAAATGTTAGAATTTATTGAAGAAGCTTGGAAAAGTTCACCGTCAATAGTGTTAATGACTGATGATTATGTCTATGCGCTATGGCCTCTGGATGAAGAAAGAAAGACATGGAAGGAAGTTTCTTTTGTTTTTGAAGACGGGTCATTAGAAATATCTGAATATCCTGCACACATAGCTTTGCAACTCTTTATCAAAGAAGTTTCTCTTGCCCTTCCAAACTATAAGAACGTTGTAATTGCTGCTGAGGACCGGGAAAAACTAAATAAAATATTAAAAAGGATAGAAGAATTTGTGGAGTAGGTTTCACGATACCAATAACATCACTCTTCACTGCTTGTGGATCTTGAAACTCCGCTTAGGAATTCTCTTATTGGAGCAATTAGTTGCATAAACTCTGCTGGGAATATGAATTTGGTCGAAGGACTTGCTCCAAGAGATTTCAACGTCTCTAGATATTGTAATGTCATTGTTTTATAGTCTATGTTCTTTGCTACAGAATATATTTTGTCAAGCGCAGTTGCGTAGCCTTCTGCTTTTAGTATTGCTGCTTGTCTTTCTCCCTCGGCTTCTAGGATCATTGCTCTTCGTTTACCTTCTGCTTTTAGTATTGCTGCTTGCTTTTCTCCCTCGGCGACTTTAATTGCCGCTTCTCTTTTGCCATCTGCTTCGGTTACCATCGCTCTTCTAATTCTTTCAGCTTCCATTTGCTTGATCATTGCATCTTGTACTTGTTTTGGAGGATCTATCTCTCTTATTTCTACTGTTGTAACTTTTACTCCCCATCTTTCGGTAGCTTCGTCAAGCTTATCTCTAAGTACAGTGTTAATGTATTCTCTCTTAGCTAATACGTCGTCTAAAACTATGTCTCCAACTACAGCTCTTAGCGTTGTTTGCGCAATTCCAACAGATGCTCCTTTAAAATCTTTTACTTTAATTACCGAGTCCCTTGCGTTAATCACTTTGTAGTAAATTAGGACATCTATGTCGACAGGGGCATTATCTTTCGTTATGCATCTTTGCCTTGGTATTTCAAAGAAGTGCTCTCTCAGATCCACCTTCACTAATCGGTCAATTATGGGTATCAAAAATATGATGCCAGGTCCCTTCACTCCAGGTAATGCTCTTCCAAGTCTAAATATTACTCCTCTTTCATATTCAGCCAACACTCGTATGCTGGAAAGTATTATTATTACTATTAGAAATATTAGAAAGAAGGCTATTATTAAGAGCCATTGGCCCGGTAATAAAT
>JAGGSW010000035.1 GCA_021158895.1 Candidatus Odinarchaeota archaeon
GTGATGATTTTAATCGAAAAGCATATATAGAGAGAGAACTACATATAGTGTCGGCTCTAAACTTGTTGAGGGGGTGTGGAGATGCCTACTTCAAGAAATGTTAATAGAAAACTTCTTGCACTACTTCTCGTAGCTATAATTTCCGTAAGTACTGCATCCATAATTTACACAATGTTTCAAGAGAGAAGTAAAGGGATAAAAATAGTTTTTAAAGACTTGAGCAACAAAAATTTAGTTACAGGTGCAGTGGGCAGTGCTAAAACGTTGGGTAGGGTTGAGGTTCAAGTTGAAGCAATTTTGCCCACAGGGCCGAACACCACGGAAACAATTTTCCTAGGTTTTCTAAATGATTCAAAGTTGTTTTTAGATGCTGAAAACCCGAAATTCAAAAAGGTTCTTGAAGCATGGGTAAACCTATACGAACTAGAGGAACTTAAAGAGAATCTGGAAACTTCTCTAATAGTTTCTGTTTGGATTTTCAATGAAACAGGAGTATATAGGCCGGTGCCAGACATAGTGGTCGGATACAAGCCAATAGAAGCATTAAAAGGGCTGATCGTAAAAACGGTAACAATAGACCCAAAAACACTGGAAAAAATAGATGAATCTATCAGCAGTCGTGTTAAAAATGGTTGGGGAGGCACAGTCATATATGTTTGGGAAAAAGACCCAGACCTCTCATGGGAACCAACAAACTACATACAAGTACCAGTACTAATAGTAAAAAACGACCTATCATATAGTGGAGTAATATACTGGTCAATAATTATAGAAGCAACTTATGAAACTTGGTTTAAAATTACGTTGTCATATGGGTTTAAAATTGAGGATAAAGCTAAAAACCAAGAATACGACACCATAGATCTAAAAGTCTACAGCACAGGCACAAGTATAGGAGACTCAAAATGGTCTTTTTACCAAAACAATTGCACCGAGCCAGAAGAAGCTAAGTGGGTTTATATAGAGGCTATACCGGTTCATCTTCATTATAAGGAGTATAAATGTGTGTATTGGCATGGGCATCTTATAAGTAAGACAGCTACTGGAAATGAGAAAATGGAGGACAAAATAGTTAATGTACACCTCTCAGGAGTCAACATCGAAGGAGGCACGAAAAACGGATTGCCTGAATGTATTGATGAGTTCTATGATGGAACAACCGAGGAAAGTCCTTATATATCAGGTACAGATTTAAGTGATGGAAAATTGGATGTAGGGGAATGGGTAACTCTTGGTCAAATATTTAATTACTATGATGTATATGAGAATGATTTTGAAATAGGTATTCCTGTTGGCTCATTGGCTGCGCAGTTTGCAGGTTTACCATCTTTCATCGAACCAGTAGTAAAAGGGCTTTGCATATCTCTCTCATGGGGTGAAACAGCCACACGCTACGTAAATGGTGTATTGCAAAACTATGGTAGAGAAGGATCTGTGGGATATGATATTTGGGAGCAAATATATGTTAGGGTTAGTAAATACCAGTATACTTATGGAAACTATGAGTTTAAGGTACCAGCAGGAATATACTTCAGATGTTATTAATCTCTATCTAAC
>JAGGSW010000174.1 GCA_021158895.1 Candidatus Odinarchaeota archaeon
CAAATAACACCTCCACGAATAAAGTAAGGTAGTTTTCTTCTTAATTCCTGATAAACGGTTAGTTTAGCGTAACCTAAAAGAATATTTTATGCTTAAATAAAGTAGTAATTTATTATTTGAATGGTTAAGCTGCTTCTAAAGAGTTATCAAGAATCTCCAAAGCCTTTTTTGCTTGTTCCTCGGTTATTAGTAGTGGTGGCTGTATTCTTAGGACGTTGCCGTACATTCCGCCGACATTTATTAGTAGTCCTCTTTTCTGCGCTTCCAGTCTAACTTTGTTTGCTTCTTCTGGTGCTGGTGTTTTCTTTTCTCTGTCTTTTACGAGTTCTATTCCTATCATTAAACCTTTACCTCTAACATCTCCTATCAGTTTATGTTTCTCCATTAGCTCGTTCAGTCCTTCCGTGAATATTTTCCCGATCTCCAAAGCTTTTTCGTGGAGTTTTTCTTCAAGTAGAACTTTTATGTTTTCTAGTGCTGCTGCACACATAACTTCGTTGCCGCCGTAGGTTGAACAGTGGTCTATTGGACCCATGACACTTGCAACTTCTTCCGTAGTTACCACCGCAGCTATTGGGACTCCGCTTGCAATTCCTTTGGCTAATGTCATGATGTCTGGTTCAACATTGTACCATTCTATGCCGAAAAGTTTTCCCGTTCGTCCAAATCCTGTTTGAACCTCGTCGTCGATAAATAGTGCTCCGTGCTCTCTGAATATTTTTACCGCTTCGGGTATGTATTCTTTGGGTGGGACAATTATTCCTCCTTCGCCAAAAATTGGTTCACAGATAAATGCTGCAATGTCTCCTGTTGTTTGAAGGTAAATTAAATCTTCTAGGTATTTTGCGCAGTGTATGTCACATTCCGGGTATTCTAATTTGAACGGACATCTGTAGCAGTAGGGTGGAAAGGCGTGTACAACTCCTAGATGAACATACGTGCTTAGCCCGTCTTTGTACTTGTTTTTCCCGGTTAAAGACATAGCATATGCAGTTCTTCCATGGAAAGCTCCCATTAGGGAAACTATTTGTGCTCCAGGCCTACCGTTCTTTTTAACCTGATATTTTTTGGCAAATTTTATTGCGTTTTCAACAGCTTCAGCGCCTACGCTACAAAATAATACTTTTGAAAGTTTTTTAGGAGTTATTTCAACTATTTTCTCTGCTAATAAGGCTGTTGATACTGTGTAGAAGTCCCATGAAACATGCCATATTTTTGCTGCGGTTTCTTGTATTGCTTTTACAATACGTGGATGACAGTGACCAACATTTACAGCTGCATAGCCTGCATGGCAGTCGATGTATTCTTTACCGTCTAAATCCTTAACTATAGCTCCTTTACCTTCTACTATTACTACTGGCCATCTTCCCTCAGTTGTAGAAGGAATTACGTATTTTGTTTGTTTTTCAATTATCTCCTTACTATTCATTTCTCATCCCCTACATAACATATGTATTTAT
>JAGGSW010000091.1 GCA_021158895.1 Candidatus Odinarchaeota archaeon
GATAATAACAATACTAAGCTTTAGTATATTTCCATTAAGTTTTTGTTATACAAAATTGTTTAAATGAAAATGAGGTAGACAAAAACAAGTTTTTCAGCAATGAAACCGAAACATATATAAATGCTATTTTCGAAAGTTTAGACAAATTTAAATTGGTGGGGATGGCTGCTTGGGGGAATCTACGAGAAAAATAAGAAGTAGAATACTTCTTGCAATATTGATCGGTGTAATCATTATTCCAACAATAGCTTACGCATACAATCTACTAATACTCTCAGACTCATACACATTAACCATATGGATAGTAGATGAACAAGGAAAAGCTGTTCCAGACGCAACAGTACAGATATTCATCACCGTACCCAAAGGTCCAGCTAAACTCCTAGACCAACTTAAAACGAACAGCCGCGGCAAAGCCATCTTCCACCTATCAATAAAAAATTTAACGAATCCTTGGATTGAAACCAACGAATGGCTTATGGAACATGGTGGAATAGCCAACCCAGGTATCCTAATATTCGCATACTACAGCGGTGAAAAGCTAGGCACAACAACATACACTTTAACCGTACCATGGGAAATCAGAGGAAAAGGACCAATATCGATAGGAAAAACACTAAAATTGAAGTGGAATACAATCAACAAATCTAAGGTAGTTAAAAAAGCTGAGATCCTTGGTTATGCTGGAAGACTAGTATATGAACTTGCATGGAGCAAAGAACATGAAGGATACATAAACCTAGCCTACCTAAAAACAGACTCACATTCACAAGGGACATTACATTATAAAATTTACAAGTATGATTACATTGCATACAAAGTCACCATAAATGAAGGGTTTACAGGGTGGGAACTGGCTTCAGGTACATTTGGATCAACAACGTGGATCAGGGATGGATACACTTATGTTGGCGTAGGATATAATGACGAAGGTTGGATTTCTATTTACGGTCGTGTCGTTTGGGAAACGTGGCATCTTCGCTACTATTATGGTAGTATTCCGGGTGAAATTGTGCGAACAGACTATAAAACCTACATAAAATATGTTGCCCCGGACACGCTAAGAAATGTCAAGGGAGACGATTACTATAATATGGAAGGCACATACAAGTATTACAAAACATTTACAGGAAAAGGAGTGGAAGCTGGGAACATTGCTGGGTCTGTTGAATTTGATGATTTTACTGCAGATAAGGAGGAACATATGGTACCGTTCCCATATGCATTGGCTGCAGGCCTAATAAAGGAAGGGCTCGGCGATGTTCTACCAGGTGTAGCTCTTGGAGTAGTAACTGAACATGTGTCAGCTGCTTATGCGATTTACGATGTTTGGGGCGATGTAAACTATAATGTGAAGTTTTACTATTTCTATATGGATCAGTACAGTGTTCCAATGGCGTGGGTAAAATATGTAACCTATTATTCATCGTCATTCCCTTCTCCACCGCCTCCACCAGGACAACCAACC
>JAGGSW010000073.1 GCA_021158895.1 Candidatus Odinarchaeota archaeon
CTGGACTTAGGGTTATCGTTTCGCCTGTATGGTTTCCACATGTGGCGATCCCAAACCAGCGGGGTTGGAGAAGACAATCGCTCATGACCCTTAAGTATTGATTCAGCACCGTTTAATTTGGCTATGTTGAAGGCTCCCACAAGGTCAGCATTAGCAACAAAACCACACTTAACACATTTGAATAAGCCTCTATGCTTCCTGTTGAAAGGCGAAGAATAACCGCATTTCGGACACGTAATAGATGTGTATGCTTCGCCAACAAAAACGATCTTAACGCCGTACTCAACCGCTTTAACTCGGAACCAGTCCAGGATGAACTTGAAGCTCCAGAAGTTGTGGACAAGCGAATTAGACTTTCGACCGCCATTAACATGGTCTCTGATGTGCTTCGGGTAGCCAATGTATATCACTCTCACGTCTCTATCTTTGGCTTTCTCTAATATGTCTTTAACCATGGCTTTCACAGCGTGTCTAAACCGCCTCTTATACCTCCTGAAAATCCTCTTAAGCCTCTTTGAAATCTTGAAACCAGACTTGTTTAGGGCTGATTGGTAAGCTGAGAGAACACGCTTGAGGTGGAAGAAGTCTGCGAGAAGCGTGGAACCCTTGTACACTTCGGCGTCCCCGCTGGAGCAGTACGCTGCCGCCAAATTCTTTACACCTAGATCTATCGAGGCGAAGTTCGGCTGATGAGGTGGATCATCAACATACTTCACCACCTCCACAGAGATGTGGGCATACCACTTACCCGAAACAACGTCGTAAACTATCTCCAGTCTCCCAAATTTTCCACTCCAGCGGGGGCGTCCGGACCAACGAATCCTGACAGGCGACTTTAAACCAAACTTTTTCAACAAGGCTCTGGGAGCCGCCCTAATAAAGAGGCGCTTAGAGGATAAAGAGTACAGGTCGCGCCTAACAATAATTATGCCGTTTCTTGTCCCAGTCGCCCTATCCTTCCAGTATCTAGGCGGGGAAACCCTCCCAATGTTCTTGGGCAATTTGCCCTCTCTAAGCTTCTTTTTCAAGGCCAAGAAGCTTTTCCAAGCCTCGCTGTTCTTCCTCATGATCTGCTGAGCTGTCGCAGAACCAACAAGACGTTTAAAAGCATCGTAGAGATCCTTGTCTTCGGAAAGGTCTACACGGCCCTTTTCGAAGAACTCCCTTCGCCTCTTGTAGTTTATCATGTTCCAGAGGACTGCGCAGTTCTCAGACCACTCTCTAAGGAAAGCCTCCTGATTCGCCGTAGGCTTTAACTTTATCACTATAGTCCTCTTAAAGACAATTTTTCTCCTCTGCAAAGCGGTTTGCAAGGCGAACTCCCAGGGAAAGGCTGAAAACTAGAAAGAATATTAGGCTGTTAAGGTATTTAAAGCTTCGTGAAGGCTGCCGAGACGATATGTGTGAAAATAAAAGTTAAAACCTGTCACTTTGTATGCCCACTCC
>JAGGSW010000012.1 GCA_021158895.1 Candidatus Odinarchaeota archaeon
AACCTGTAAGTTAAATATTCAAATATAAGTAATTTGAACTTTGTAAAGTTATAAAATGCTAGTTGCTGTAAAAAAGCGGCATCCTTGTCTAAATTTTTTATAAACACCGACACCTTTCTTATAGTAAAATATAAATTGGAATTTAATATCAACTTGTGTCAACAGTAAGTTGAGGTTTATGCGATGGATCCACTAATTAGTTTAGTCGTTAGCCTTCTAGCGTTGTTCATTTTAGTGTTTAGAAAAGTTGACATATCATATTCGCTTACTATTTCCACCTTCCTGTTTGGTGTGCTTGTTTTCAACATTAAGGATTTGATTGAAAACACTTGTCATGGTCTCTTCTCTTTCTCAACTTTAAGATTATTTCTGGCATTTATTCTTGCTTTTTATTTCGCCGCTTTGCTAAGAAATGTCGGTGTAATGGATAAAATTGTAAAAGGCATGTCAAGTATTAACAAAAAATTTACTGCAATTTTTCTACCTTCAATTGTAGGTTTAATACCTATGCCTGGAGGGGCCTTAGTTTCAGCTGTTATGCTTAAAGATCTCTATCTTAACGATTTGGAAATTGGGGGAGAAAAAGCTACTTTCATAAATTTCTGGTTTAGACATATATGGGTAACGGTTTGGCCTCTTTACCAGTCCCTCATAGTAGCTTCTATACTGTTAAACGTAAAGGTTTGGCAAGTCATATCTTGTACATATCCCATTAGCCTGGCTACTATTGTGGGAGGTCTGCTTGTAGTTCTCCCTTTACTTAAAAATACGGGTGAAAACTTAGATGAAAAGAGCAATAGAGATTTTAAAGCAATTGCTGAGGGTTTTTGGCCTTTCTTAGTTGTCATAGTTTTGGTTCTAGGTTTAAGATTGGATATTGTTTATTCCTTGGTAATTGTTGTGGTTCTTACGTCCTTAGTTTACAGACCAAACAAGTCTAAAATAAAAAGTTCCCTTAAATTTGCGTTTAACCCGAAAATTCTTTTGATCATAGCTATGGTTATGATATATAAGGAATATGTGATGAACAGCGGTGTGAATCTTAAACTTTACAGTTTAGCGATAAGTTTGGGTTTACCCATTTACCTAGTGCTTTTCTTGATTCCATTTATAATCGGTCTGGCAACTTCAGGGGAGTTTGTATTCGTTGCGATGTCATTTCCAGTTCTAATAAATATTCTAGCGCCCGGTGGGAGTATTGACCCATTTTCTATTTTCATCGCCTACCTAGGAGGTGTTCTAAGCGTTTTAATCACACCAATACACCTATGCCTAGCATTAACGCTGAAATATTTCAATGCAAAAACAAGCATAACATACAGATACATTCTACTTTCAATGATATTTTCACTGATCTTAGGTCTACCCCTAGGTCTCCTTTTCTTAAAATAATTAAAAATAAAAGGTTATATTGAAGAAACAATCAGTTAACATAG
>JAGGSW010000082.1 GCA_021158895.1 Candidatus Odinarchaeota archaeon
ACAATATATATTACAACAAAATGAATGGGAGAAAACAGACAGGTACAGGTGAAAGATACCATGAGAAAGAAAGATGCAGTTAAATGGTTAAAATTTCTAACCATAATACTACTATTAGCTCTGCTCTTACCGCCATCGACACCCAAAGCCGCTGCACAAGCAACCGGTGAAATAACCGTGGAGTGGAATGAACTTTCAGGTACAAATACGACAGAGATCAGCCGTGCCCGCAGCAGATGGACATTTGGTCCAACTCTTGAAATAGGCTACCAGTACTTAAATGGAACACCATTAGCTGACAATTCAATAAACTACAATGAGTCGTTTAAAATTGTGGCAACAATTCCTAAGAATATTTTCGATGAAAACGCTGATTTAAGAATAGTAAATGTCATACTATATCTTAGGGTGCCGAACATCAGCGCAACAGTGTCTCTTTGGCTGGGCATTGAAAATGGATCAGAGCATTGGAAAGCTAGAAGCTTAGTAGTGGATAAATCTAAAAGTAGTGTGCCGTTGCAAATCGGAGAGAGAGTCTTTGATTTAAACACATCGCTATGCAAATTTACCAATGGAACAAATGACTATGTTGTCGAATTTGTGGGTAAATTCGGTGAAAACGCACCAAACGGTGCATACAGCGCGTGGATGTATGTAATGGATACCAAAGATATGAAAATTGTACCATCTTGGAGAGAGTTCTGCTTAGAAGACATGTTCCCAGAGTTAATACTGGGTTCACCAAGAGAATACACATTTGAAATATTGAATGCACAGGGCGAAGAGGCTTGGGTAGCTTTTTACAACGAAACAGTGATGTTTCGAATAACTTATCCAAGTGGAAATATTAGCTACGCTGCATGGCTGTTACCTACAAGAGAAAAGAAAACTGTGACAGTAACGCTATACAATCCTTTCACGGAAGAAACCGTGACAAGAGACATAGATGTTAATATTAAACTTGTCTTCAAGTATGAAGATGGAAACCTTAATGTCGGCATTGGCTACGAGTATTTCACATGGAACAGCAGCATAAAACGCTACGAACACATCATAGTGTACAACGATACACAGGATAAATTTGTTTTAAACAGCACGCTTAGCGGAGCCACAGATAACCAAGTGACTTGGGCAGGGTACTTCACAGAAAAAGTGGCAAGCGGTGCACGTCTAATATATCATATAAGGGTCTTAGATGAAAATGGAAACTTCATAAGAAGAAACTTAAAGGAGCATCCATTCTACGTACTGGGAATAAACACACCTATCAGCCTCTTTGGCTGGGCATTGAAAATGGATCAGAGCATTGGAAAGCTAGAAGCTTAGT
>JAGGSW010000114.1 GCA_021158895.1 Candidatus Odinarchaeota archaeon
GATTTATCATTTAACATAATTGTTTAAACGCAGTCGACTTATACCGACCAGATATAGTGATTCCAAAAACTTTTTTCCTCTTTATTCTTTGCTATACGTGACTATTTAGCCTTCTATAGACTAGTTTTTGACGCATTAGACTCTTAAAGGCCGAAATACGCATATAATACTAGATTGATAATTAGGTGTCCTTATTGTCAAGGAGGCTAGTGATAAAGAGGATACTGACAGAGAAGGAATACGTCAGGATACTGCGAGAGGAGGAGAAAGAGGTGGCCATAAAAGCTTATGCAATACTATTACTAAGCAGAGGTTATCGTGAGAAAGAGGTGGCTAGGATCCTAGGTGTCACAGACAGAACGGTCAGAAACTGGTTAAATTCATGGAATAGTGAGGGTGTAGATGGTCTTAGGCGTAAAAAAGGGGTGGAAGAAGACCTATACTAAGCCAAGAGGAATGGAGGGCAATAGCTGAAGAATTATGCCAAGAGCATGGTACAATAAAGGACGCGATGAAGAAGGCTGAGGAAAAGTATGGCAAGAAGATTAGCTATCAGACGGCGCACTACTGGCTTAGAGAGAGGTTCAAGCTGAAATATGGAAAGCCTTATTTAAGGCCTAGCAAGAGACTAGAGAATGCAGAGAAACTCTTAAGAGAAGAACTCAAGAGATGCCTGCCAGATGACGAGGATACTGTCATAATGTTTGTAGATGAGTCGATCTTCAAGGCTAGTCCCACGACCATTAGAGTTTTTAACCCAGTTAAGCTGGACAAGCCATCAGACAATCGGAAAATAGTCGTTTTTGGTGGATTGGCTCTCAATGGTAGGAGTGTTATCCATCTGGCGGATAGTGGAAATACAGCAAGCTTTATCGAGTTTCTTTTCAAGGTTAGGGAGGCTAATAAGGGGCGTAAGATAGTCCTTATCTTAGACAATGCTAAGTATCATTGGTCTGCTGATGCTAGGCATGTGGCCTGGCAGCTGGGGATAACGCTATGCTATCTTCCGCCTTACTCGCCGGACTTGAATCCAATAGAGTTCTTGTGGAAGGATTTGAAACGTCTATTTTTTCTATCGAGTCTTGATGAGATTGTTGAGAGGATCGAAGATGCTTTTCTGGAACTGGCTATTAATAGGAGGTACTCTTACTCAGCCTACTGGATTAAGATGTTTAGAGACCAGATAGACAAGTATATAGCCTTAAAACTGACAATAAAAAGACGAAAATAAGGCATATGAATAGACATTAAAACGGAAAAAAGTTTTTGGAATCACTATATCTTCGCCAGAATCTTCCCTAAATACAGTAAACACGGCCGTAGC
>JAGGSW010000140.1 GCA_021158895.1 Candidatus Odinarchaeota archaeon
GAAAGAAAATAGACTTAAGAGTTTATAATATCATTAATGTACCGAGGAAAGTTATTGATAAATAGGTTGATATAGTATGGTGGTTGAGAGAGAACTTTGTGCTAAGTGTAAAGGTTCTCGTAGGCTCTGCGGTAGGCCTAAGTGCCCAATTTTGGTTAGAATAACTGCTATTAAATCTCTTAGTCCGAAATTAGAAGACGCTAACAATTTATTTGGCTCTTCACCTCCAAGTGTTCTTGTCGGAGAATGGGGGTATCCTAGAATACGGCTTGGTGGGCTTGTACCCCCTGAAGTTGGTGTTAAAGCTTCATTTTTTGATAACCCTGTAGAATGGATTAAGAGAAAAGTTAGCTTAGATGAAATTATTAAGCTTAGATCCTCCCTTGTTTACTCGAGATTCTCTGCACACATTAAAGCCCCTAGGAAAAAGGAATTGAAATTTTTGGAGAGTACACAGGAACTTGCTATGGCCGCTAAACCTACTGATGTTGAAGTTTATTTTCTTAAGCCTCCACGTTTTAAATTAAATTTTGACGGCATCATAACTCCTGTTGGCATTTTGGCACCAATAAAAAATATGGAACTTGCTGAAAATCCCCTTGTCCCACGGAAAGTTGAATACTTAGTTGGTGATACTGATGTTAAGGCTTCAACCGCAATGTGGGAGCTATACAAGGCTGGCACTCCGGTTTATCATATTTTTAGGATCTTAAGTGTTGGTTTGCTTGGTGTTAAGAAGCAGAGGAAACTTGTTCCAACTAGATGGGCTATTACTGCTGTTGATAAAACTATTGGAGACAAACTTTTAAAACATGTTAGAACTTTTCCTGAAATTAACCAGTTTTTTGTTTTTCACCATGAGTATCTTGGGAACCATTTTGAACTTATTTTTGTTCCCCGGAGCTATAGTTTTGAAGTAATTGAGATGTGGATGCCTAGAAGTGTATGGGTTATGGGAAATAAGCCTAGTATATTTGTTAATTGGGAGTTTTGGGATGGGAAGGCAAAACACATGGATGGTGGATATTACGCAATAAGGCTTCCAGTTTTAGAATATCTTTCAAGAATTAGACGGCAAGCAACAGTTATTGCTGTTAGAGAGATAAGGCCGGAGTATTATGCTCCAGTTGGCAATTGGCAAATTCGTGAAAACGTTAGAAAAGCTTTATCAAGTAGGCCGGAAAAGTTTAATACTTTGCAGGAAGCTTTAAACTCTGTTTCTAAACGTTTAAAAACAGATTCAAATACTTGGGTTCCTAGATCTTATTTAATAAGATTAATTATGC
>JAGGSW010000065.1 GCA_021158895.1 Candidatus Odinarchaeota archaeon
ATATAGAAGAGAAAGAGGACTGACATAATTATTATGAACTTCAGAAAATTAGTTTAGCCTTCTTCCCAATCACTTTCAGTAACATCTGGTTTAATAAATAATATATTATTTCCTCGGATGAAAATTTCTCCGTATTTAGCTTTTGGTTCTCCTTCTTCAACCTCTTCGGCACCACTAAGAACTAAATTCATATAGTTATCCACTTCGATAAGTCTGCCTTTATATTCTAAGCCATTTTTTAATTTAACAAGAACTAAATTGTTTATTGATTTTGCCAGTAGTTTAAGCGGGTCTTTTTCCATGTAACACATGCCCCCTGATTCTCGAAAAAATGTATAACTCAAACAATAAAAACCTTGCTATCTATTCATGTACATTTTTATTTCAAATCAAATAGTGACGTAATCTTTTAAATTTTCCCATGTCCATAGATATCCTCGCTACCAAGTGACCCAAAAACCTCAATATCCCTTAAACCAGCCTGTGAGAGTAGAATTTCTAAGTCCTTTACATTTAGGGATTTTGATAAAACTGATAAATGCACCATGCTTCCCTTCTTACAAACCCTAACTATCTCATTTAACGATAACATAGGATTGGGTAAATTTTGAAGTAACGTAACACTAAAAGCTCCGCAAAAAATATTACCACGTAAAGGTAGAAAATCAGAATCACAGCAAACAAGGAAAACTTTTTGCAAAGTGACTGCTTTCTTTGCTCTCCTTAACATTTCAATAGAAAAATCAATCCCAACAACCCTAAACCCTCTCATGGTAAGCAATTCACAAAACAAACCAGTCCCACACCCTACGTCAACAACCAAAGATCTTATTTCATGAGTTTTTCGAAGAAGGATAGTGTACTTAATCATTTGGATCTCTTGATACCTCTTATTATAAACCCCTGCTGAACTATCGTAAAAAAATTTCACTCTCCGCTTCTTACTAAAACTCAATATTTGCCCTCCATCAGTCAAACATCATTCAAACTGGTATTTGCCACGTAAAAACAAGAGAACACTCATTAAACATGTAATTAAGGGCCTCTGCGTAACTATGACCAGTCATAAATTCCTCCTTGCCGGATTGTCGTCATCGGCCATCTTTATGTTTCCTAATTTGATTATTTATCTTTTATGTTTAGTCTGTATCCTTTTCATACACTATAGATGAACTTAGACATGGAACTTGGATGTTATACTGTAGAAGTTTTTGTTTAAGGCATTAAGTCTAAGGGTTTAGAAAACTATCAAAG
>JAGGSW010000027.1 GCA_021158895.1 Candidatus Odinarchaeota archaeon
TCTTCCTATTGCTGTTGCTTGCCATTCCCAGTATGCTCCTGATGGATGTGTTGAAAACAATCTGGGACCTGTTGCATCAACCCCAGCAATCAACAAAGCTACACCAAAAGGACGAACACCAGCAAATTGGGTGTAATTTTGCTTTAAGTCACAAATGACCTTCGTTAGCTGTTCTATTGTTATTGGTTCTTCGTAGTATAGTCTGTTTATTTGTGCTTGCACTCTTGCGTAGTCTATGAGTCTTCTTGCATCCGCATGTAAACCCGCTATTGCAGCCCCCACATGCTCATCAATAACATAAATTTTTGTTACGGAGTTAATTTCCATTAGCGAACTTGTTAACCTTTTTTCAACTGCCAAGACCACGCCTTCCTTTACCTTTACCCCTATTGCTGAGGTACCTCTTCTTACTGCTTCCACTGCGTATTCTACTTGGAATAGGCGGCCATCCGGCGAGAAAATAGTAATTGCTTGGTCGTAGCCAGTGTGTGGTGCAAACACTTTTATCACCCTTGAAATTACATTTGTGTGATTTAATCGTAAGTTGTTATTTTAAAAATTTAAAAGTGTTGTTGTGATAGTTGATTTACTATAAAGCGTGTTTATGGCTTTATAGTAAAGAGAAAGCCATTACTTTAAAAACATGCGCTTAATATTCTTTAAAATATTTCATTTTTAGGGTATTCAGTACGCTGGTATGTTTGTTTTTTGTTTTAAAAACGGAATATTAGCTTTGTTCATTTGAGAAAAGAGTAAAGCTAAACTTTCCTTAATGCCGATTCCTCTTATTAACACTCCAGGGATAACTGGGAAATTAGTAAACAACGACTTTATTTTCTCTATCGGTATTGCATTTGGAAGGTCTTGCTTATTAGCTAGAATTACGCAAGGAACATATCCGTTAGACTCTAGAATTTCTTTTAAGATTTCTTTTCCTGCCATTATTGAACTGGGATCAGTGCTATCCAATATCAAGATGAAGCCACGGGCTCCTTTTGCGACTATTTCCCTAAGCATCGAGAATCTATCCAATCCCGGTGTTCCAAAGAGATGTACAATCATTCCGTCGTATTTTATTGTACCGAAATCTAAGCCAACCGTTATTCCTCTATGTTCTACATGTATCGACCGGCCTTTTGTGGCTAATTTAATGAAGGTTGTTTTTCCGCTTTGAAAAGGTCCTGTAATAACAATCTTAACTCTGAGCAATTTTAACACCTAAGTTTTAATACCATACCCAGAACATAAAGAATG